>JBEIOW010000265.1:0-4036 GCA_040377385.1 Bacteriovoracaceae bacterium
CGGCTCTCCTGCTCTATGGGTTCGAAGGCAGAGGAGGAAGATGAACAGGCTCAACCTGAAAAGTCGCGAAGCTGAATTCGAAGAAAACGAACGATGGCCGTTTCAACCGAAGTCCGCGCATGAGCTGAGGATGATCGACCCAGAGAAGATTATCGGCCTTGTAGTCGACCTTCAGTCCAGGGAAGACCGCTTCAATCGCTCTCGAGAGCTTGTAGATATCCCTGAGCGACTCGACCTGTTCGGGAGTGAAGTTTCCGGGTCCACCCTTCTTGAGCATTTCACGAAGGCGCTTCCCTTCCATGAATGGCTTAATCACTACATCTCCAACTTCGGTCTTCAACACATCGAGGATGGGAGTAATCGGAAGATGCCCCTGCTCCCAAGCCGGATCGAGCGGGAACTCCGAGCGTGATTCGATTTGTGGAATAAGATCGTTCACCAACGCACTCACATCCTGCTCGAACGTCAGACTCCTGCGAAATCTTTGCGGGACCCAGCCCCTGGGGAACTTCATGCGATGAGCGAGCTTGCCCACCATTCTTCTTCCACGCCACGACGGCTGATGCGCTTCGTAGCCGCTTTCGATGGGATAAACGTCGCCCGTAAAACCGCCGGCGATCCAGTTGCCAAACTCAATTTCCCGATCGGGATAGAATGTCAGAATCTTCTCTCCGCTCAGCCGCTGGACGCTTGGGCGAATCAGGCGTCTCTCGATCACGGTGGACATACAGTCGAGCGCCGGACGAAAAATCTCCTGCAAATCTTTGGCGTGCACGACTGGCGTTGCGGGAACCCAGAAGGTCCCCAAAACGAAGATCAACATTCCAAGCGGCCTGGAAAAACGCGCAGTCATCCTCTGACCGATCGGAATAGCTGCACTAAACATCAATCGTCATAATTTTGGCAATCCGACCTGAGCGTCTGCGCGGCGCTCAAAATAGGGCTAGCTTGAGATCGATGCCGCGCCCTGGCGACTGTTCCCACCCCGTTCGCGTTAGGCTCAAGGGCCCTACCGACAAATCCAATGCACCTCAGACGCCGCCCCAGCAGAACTTCGTTCTAACAATGGAATCCGCGTCGCCAGCAACGAAGCGGCGCTCAAAAAGAGCGTCAAAGCGCCGACCCAACGCGCGACTTTCGGAAAGGACGCCGGCAAGTGGCGGAGGCCACGCGAGGCCACCCACAAAAGACCCGCAAACGCGGGCAAGGTCGCTAACCAAAAGACCCCGACTCCCGCAAAGAACTGAAACGGCGAAAGCGATAGACCTGCCCAGCCAATTAAGAATGCGTGCAACCAACCACAGGGCAACAGTGCGGAAAATGCGCCTGCGACGAATGCGGATCCTGATGGTCGGTAGAATCGAGCCGGTAACAAGCGCATGGAAATGGGCTTACCCAATGCCGTCGCCACGGCTAAACCCACCAAGAGCGACGCCCAAAACAAAGTCAGCGCGGCCTGCGCGATTTCGCCGCCCGCCGCGAAGAATAATCGCAAAAGCTGCACACCGACGGCCGCTAAGGCGAGATAACCCACCAGTCTTCCGAACTGATAGCCAAGAAACTGCTTTTTCGGGGCCGTCCGCGTCGCGGACCACAGAAGAGGGCCACACATCGCGAGACAATGAGCGCTTCCGGAGAACGCCATCATGAGCAGCACCAGTGGCGTCCATGTCTCGGGATGGGCAATCGACGGAATCAAGAAATGCTCCTAACCGTCGACGATCCCCGCGTGCTCGAGCAAGGCGCGTCGATTGAGTAGATCGATTCGGCGGCCTTCCTGACGGATCCAGCCCTCCGTCTCGAAGATCGCCAAAAATCGCATCACTGTTTCCGGAGCCGTACCCGCCCATTCGGCGATGTCCTTACGAGTCCATTTTTGTTCGGGAAACCGCTCCTTCAGGAACAAGAGCGCTTCCGCGGTTCGCGAGGAGGAATCCTTGTCCGACATTCCCACCATTCGGCTCTCGGACGCGCGCAGATCCTTGGAGATCACAGCGAGGATCTTGAGCGTGGCTTCGGGATACTCTTTGAGGAGATGAAGGAGCGCCTGCTTGGGCACGACGCAAGCACTGGACTCTTCGTGTACGACCGCAGTCGCCTGGTAAGGCTCGTCTGCGAACAGAGCGCGGTAGCCAAGAATTTCACCGCCCGAGACGACTCGAAGAATGTGACCTTTCCCTTCGGAGCTTTCCGTTTCCAATTTGACGACGCCACCCTGAAGACAATAGAGGGCTTTCGCCACGTCACCCGTACGAAAAACCACCTCGCCCTTTTTAAGTCGGACGAAGGTTTTGCATGTGTTCAGGTATTGGAGGCCTTCGGGAGGCAACGACGCAAAGACGCTATCCAGATAGCTTTCGCAATGCTCGCACTCGGGCGCTGACCCGCAAGGACCATGCTTCTTCATAAGAATGATTTAACCGGTCGACCCCAAGCTCAGCAACCATTGCTTAATCGAAACTCCGGTAGACCACTTTTTCTCTATCCAACCGCGGACTTGCTCCGAGGTGTAGGCCTCCTGCCAGCGCTCTCCTTCTCGAATAACGACTCCCCCCAAGGGACGCTCCAGGAACTCCGTCACTAGGCGTTCCGCAGAATCGTTGATCTCGAGCTCGGCCACGGGCGCGACCATGCGCTGGGAGACGTATTCATTCTTCTGAGCCTGCTCGATTGCCGCCAGGTCGATCCAACCGACCAACTCCCCGCGATCCACGACCGGCAGGCGCGGTAGGCCGCTTTCGACCAAGCGGAGGTAGGCGCGGCTCAAAGAGTCGCCTGGGCTCACTGCGGGGTGGTCCCGCCAACGGCTGATCGGCAACGATGTCATCTGCGATGGAAGAGATCTCATGCCTCCAAGATTCCGTAGAACACGATCTCAAACCATGACCCCGGTCATAGTTACTCATCCCCCCGGGGAATATCCTGATCTCAAGACCCGAAGATGATTCCAAACTGACAGGAGAACCCCGTGAGTAAACCGATTCCCCCGATCTTCAAGTATATGAGCACGAGCCCGCACACGTTGGGCAAAGAGCAGACCGTCAGCAAAGCGATGCAGATGATGAAGGAACATGGCTTCCGCCACCTTCCCGTGCTCGACGCCGGTAAGCTGATTGGCATCGTCAGCGATCGTGACCTGAAGCTTTACCAAAGCCTGCGGGGCGCAGACCCCGAGAACGACCCCATCGAACAGGTGCTCGACCGCGACGTTTTCACCGTCCGGGCCGACTCGCCACTAGACAATGTCGCCTCGGAAATGGCGGAGAAGAAGTTCGGCTCGGCGGTAGTTCTAGATCACGACAAAGTGGTTGGGATTTTCACGACGGTCGATGCCCTCCGTGCGCTCGCAGAACTACTCCACACCCGGATGAAGTGAGCTGACGCGCACATGCCCTCCCCCTCCCCACTTCTCCAAAGCCTCAGGAGTTGCGCCACGTGCGGACGAGACGTCCCGCCGTGGCGCCTCGAGCTGAGCTGCGGGCCTGCGTGCGACCGGGCGGCTCAAGAGCTTGACCGCCTGGGGCTGCGGGAGGAATTCCGTTCTCGTCTCGCCGCTGACGCTCACTCAGGGCGATCGTTCCGCGCCCGCGAAGAAGTCGCGCCGGGCCCGATACCGTTCCGTGAAGAAGAACTCCTCCCGTCGCGTGATGATCCGAATCAATCGGCTCGCTATTCGGTGACTGGCCTATACTGCGGGGCCTGCATTTGGTTGCTGGAGTCCTTGCCCGGTAGGATAGATGGACTCCAGCACTTACGGGTGGATTGGGGAAACTCGGAAGTCGAACTCACGGGTCAGCCCAACGGCTCACTCCTTCCGGCGCTTCGTGCCCTCGAAGATCTTGGGTATTCTCCGCGCCGGCCAGGCGCTCCGCCGGCGCAGGATTCTGGCGATCGCCAGAAGAGATCTGAGCTTGCCGTGGCGGCCTATTGCGCGGCCAATCTGATGCTCTTCGCACTCCCTCACTACGCCGGTGCCGGAATGGAGTGGAGCCGTCCGTTCGCTTGGGCGAGCCTTCCCCTCGCGACCGCCAGCCTC
>JBEIOW010000120.1:0-6424 GCA_040377385.1 Bacteriovoracaceae bacterium
CGTCGACGCCCGCCGGGCATCGAAACTTCTACGAAGTGCTCGAAGATATCATGGCGGATTTTGAGCACGATCTAAAGAATGGCCAAGTCAGTGGACTTAAAGATCTCAGCATCCGAAACGTCGCACTCAGCGAGACCGTCCCGCCTTCGTTCCGGTCGCACCTTGAGCTTGCGATTACGGAGAAAATTCTCAAGAACTCCAATACGCGCGTGATTCAATGCCTTCCTTGTCGCGCCAAAAAGACGACTTTGAACGGCGAGAGCGTCGTCATCAGTTCTGCCGAGACGAATCCCGCCGAACTCGCGCGCGTGGCCAAGTCCTCTGGCATCCAAAACTTCATGGATGTTTCTTTCGCATTCCAATCTTCCGGAATGACGCTATCCATGACGACCAGCTCTCCCGAAACCGGATCTGTCGCCTGGTCGCGAAGCTACAATTCAGAAACCTCACGCGCGTCCGCCATTCGTCGTGGCGTCGACCCGTCGCAGAGCGAAGACGCGCGTAAGCAGACCGAATACGTGCCAACGCTCCAGTACCGGGCCTCTCTCTATTATCTGTTTGAACCGGATACCGCCGGCACGACCGGTTGTCTCGGACTCGGATTCCGAATGATGGAACGCTACGACAACCGCAAGAAGGAAGTGGGCTTCGAGGCTAGCTTCGTCAAACAGGCGGCAAGCATCGTTGGCACGCCCGAGGATGCCGTCCCAAGTCTTTGGTCGGGATTCAACCTGACCGCACTCTTCCTTCACACGTGGAACCTGATCGGGTCGGAAGAAAACTTCAATCTCGTGCGCGGAAGCGTGACGGCGGGAATCGGCGGAACCTATGCTTCCGGATACCTTGGCGGTCTCGCACGCATCTCTTACGAATGGCGCCTAGGAAAACACTGGGCTGCCACCGCCAACCTGGGCTACCGCCCCTCGGCAACCCGATTTATCGGGTCGACTTCCGTCGGATCTGTTTCCGGCATGGAATTCGGGATTGGAATCGGTGCGTTCTTTTAATCTGAAAACTCTCATCACTACCATGCTCCTCTCTTCCGCCGTCGCGACCGGTTCCATCGGTTGCTCGACGACAAAATCCGTCTTGGCGATCGAGGCCACTGAAGGCGAACGCCAGCCGATCCACAATCCCTTCGGAAACTACCAACTCGACGGCGAGAGTCGCAAAGATCCTTACGTCGTCCGCACGCGAAAGGGCGACCGATCCATCGAGGTTGAGCTCCCTTCCGGATACGGCGAGATGAGCGACTTCGTCGTGCCGGTCAACCCGGCCTTCCGCGACACTGAGCGGGCTGGAACGGGAAATGACTATCTCGCGCGCAAGCCAAGCTCGACCGATCGCGAGATCACGAGTGGGTTCGCGCAGAACGGCTCTCCCGAGGACGAGTCCTCACGGACGGAGATCGAGCAGCAGCTCGGCGTGATTCCATCAGAACGCGGCACTCCGGAGTCCGATCGTAGCTATTTGGCAGGGATCGATCAGGTCAAACGCCTGTTCCGCGATTCCCGCTTCGAAGCGGCCTTGCTCGAGGTCGACGACCTCCTGCGCGAATACCCGACCGATCCTAAGCTCCACGAGATGCGGGGAACGCTGTTGGACCGTTCGGGACGCACCGATCTTGCGTTGCGGTCCTGGGAGCAAGCACTGCGGCTTAATCCAGGAAACGCGTCGCTCAGAAAATTCGTCGAACGCAAGCAACAGAAACGGAGCTTAGCGTCGCCATGAACGGAATCACCAGACGGCTCAGCATGATCCTTACCCCTCTCCTAATTGTATTGGGAGCGACCTGCAGCGCCTCGGCTCAACCGCGCACCGCTACCGAGCTCGCCTCGCAGCGTGCAGAGATCCAGGTTCGCAACCTCCTGGACCCACTCCTTCAAAAGTACTGCCAAGAGGAGTGCAAGCTCCTCGGCGTGAAAGCGGCAATTGATCTCTCGGTTCCGGATGAAGTGGCCCCCGGTTTTGAAGACGTCGACCCTTCCGTTGCATCCCGACTCGAACCCTCTTCGGCCGAGATCCGTCTCCTGGTGGATGAGAAGCTGGGTCCTGTCTCCCGTAAGAAGCTCCTCGACCTACTCCAGCAATATCTCGATACACTGGAGTTTCCGGTAAAGATCACAACCCAGGTCGCTCACTTCCCTCAGCCGGCCGTGGCCGCTGGCAAGGTGACCGAACTCCGCGAACGGGTCGCCAAGCGCTTCCGCGAGTCGCTCGAAGGTCTCTTCACTCAGTTCTGCCCTGAAACTTGCCTGCTCGCCGACTTCAACCTCCGCACCGAGGTCGTGAACCTCGAAGAAGCCCAGTACGGATCCTCCGGCGAATATTTCGAAGATGGCGGCGTGGCCATCCGCGTGAAAGAAATCGGCGCGAGCGTGCTCGTAGACGAGATCCTCACCGCGGACGAACGCTCGAACATCCTCGAGATGGCTAAACTGCGAACCAACGAATTCAAAAACGTCGCACTTACGGCCAAAGCGCTCCGCTTCCCCCGCCCTTGGGTGACTGGACCTAACGGTGAAAAGATCCTCGCCGGCGGTACCACCGGACGAAATGGCGGCCGCGAAATCGCATCCGAAAAATCCGAACGAAATGAACGGAATGACTCGCGCCACACGACAGACCAAAAGAGCCAGCATCTCCAGAACTCCGAGACTCGAAATTCCGAGAGCTCCAGCGAGAACAACGAACGCAATGAACGCTACGAGCGTTACGAGAAAATCGAACGCGTTGAGAACGGCGACGCCGTTCAGGAGCAGCTCAAGAAGTTCCAAACCTACGCTCTCATCTTCGGTTGTGGCGTGCTCTCGCTTCTCATTTTTATCGCGTTGGCAGCATTCCGGAATCGTGGAAACGGTGGATCCCTCGCAAGCATGCTGCCCCGTTGGTCAGGTGCATCTGAGGCGTCCGCTGGATCAGGGCCAAGCGATGACGCTCCCGGCCCCTCCGGCACCGGCGAACTCGCGCGCCGAGCGAGCATGAGAATCGAATCTGACCGCTTCCGCGATGAGCTGCTTGAAGTGTTCGCCCAAAGTCCGAAAGTCGCCAAACAAGTGTTCGCACGAGTGCTCCAAGAGGAAGGCGTCGAGACCACCGCCGCGTACCTCCACCTCTTCGGCGAAAGCGTCGTGATGGACCTTCTACGGGACCCGAGCCTGCAAGCCGATCTCAACGAATTGATGGAATACTTTTCCAGAAATCCAGTTGAGCTCAAGGAAGAAGATACGCTTCAGCTTCTCAAGCGCCTCCACAACCGGACGGTCGTCGGCAAACTCTCGATCATCGGTCAACGGTCGTCGATGCAATTTGACTTCTTAGCCGACATGGATGGACTGCAGATCTTCGAACTCGTACGAAACGAGTCCATGACCGTTAAGGCGATCCTTCTCACCCAGTGCGATAACGCCAAACGCGCACAGATCTTCTCGCAGCTGGACGAGGACTCCCGCATGAAGCTGCTGGCCGAGCTGAGTCGGATCGACTACTTGCCTCGCGACTACATCGCCAACGTGGCCAACGCGCTCAAGCGCAAGCGTCATGAGAATCCTAAGCTCAATACCGAAGCCCTGCCGGGATCTGAAGTCTTGGTCAATCTCCTCGAACGTGCACCGACCGAGACGCAGATGTCGCTCATCAAGAATCTTGAGCGCCAGAACCCGGATAGCGCTCGCACGCTGAAGAACAAGCTGGTCAGCGTGAGCACGCTTCGTTACCTCCGGGACAGTCAGCTGCTCGAAGTCGTCTTGAGCCTCCGTCATGACGAGCTCTTGCAGTTCCTCAAAGCTGCGCCTTCGGACATTCGAAATCACATTCTCACCAAGACTCCGCGTGATCTCGGCGAGGAGCTGGTCGACGAGCTCGGCAGTGTTCAGGCCGTTAGCCGCGAGCAGTACCATATGGTCGAGCGTAAGGTGCTCAACCGGATGAAGGTGATGGCGAGCGAAGGGCTGATCAGCCTGGCTGAGACGAATGATCGCATGTTCTCGGACTTCCGCGAGCGCGCGCGGGCTGTGCCCGGTTCTGCCAACCAGGCTCCTTCTCCGACCACCGGCTCAGATGGGCGCACGCAGGCGGTGGAACCCACCGGCACCGGACTCAAGAGGGCAAGCGGATGGTGAACCTCACGCCCGAAACTCTCCGCTCAGTCCGACTCTTCCAGCGCATGACTGGGGAAGAGCTCGGAAAGATCGTCGAGCTTGGACTCATTTCGTCTTACGAGTCCCACAGCAACATCGTCATCGAAGGTGAACTCTCCGGCGGCCTCTTCGTCATCCTGCAAGGATCCGTCGGCGTCTACAAAATGAACAAGCTTTCGGGTGACACCTACGACGTCGGCGTCATCCACGAGGGTGGTTTCTTCGGTGAGATGTCGCTCATCGATGAACATCCCCGCTCCGCCACCGTTCGCGCCTTGTCCGACTGCCAACTTTTCTTTCTTTCTAAAGAAGCTTTCGAGGAATTCCTCGCAAAAGCCCCTGACACGAAGACTCGATTCTATGAGAACTGCGTGCGCGATCTAGTGACCCGACTCCGCGATCTCGACGACAACTACATCATTTCGCAGTACCAGCTCTGGAAAAGCGCCATTCGGAAGGAAGAGGCCGCCTAATGAATATCTCATCACTCTTCGGTGTCGTCTTTGGGTTCGGAGTCGTCTTCATGGCGATGAATTCGGCCACTGACAACTTTCAATTCTTCCTGGATCCACACGGTCTCCTCATAGTGATCGGTGGAACCTTCGCGGCAGCCAGCATCAGCTTCCCCCTCGGCAAACTTTTTGCTCTCTTCAAAGTTTTCGTCTTGCGCGTACTCGGCCAGAATAAGATCGACTACCAAGCGACGATTCAACAGATCCTTGAGCTGAGCAAAAAAGCCAGTGCCGGGCCACTTGCCCTTCAGCAGGCAGTTCAGGGTGTCCGCAATCCCTTCTTGCGCGAGTCCGTCCAACTGGTCGCCGCGGGTATTCTGACCGAGCGGGAAATCCGTCATGTTCTTGAGCAGCGCGTACGGACCACCGAGAACCGTTACCTTCACGAAGCCAACATGTTCCGTACGATCGGACGATTCCCGCCGGCGTTCGGACTGCTCGCCACGACCCTCGGCATGATCGCCGTCCTTCAGCGCATTGGCAGCCCCGACAGCCACAAACTCATCGGGCCCGCGATGTCGATCGGCCTCATCGGCACACTCTACGGGATCGGTCTCGCCAACCTGGTATTCATTCCAATCGCCGAGAATCTCACCGAGCGTACCGGCGAAGAGATCACGCTCCGTAAACTCATCATCGAAGGCGTCGTCCTGCTCAAGCAGCAGGCCAACCCCGTCACCGTTCGCGAAAGCCTGAACTCCTTCCTGCTGCCGTCCGAGCGGGTCTCGAGACGAAACGCCGCCTGAGGCGGAGGAGCGGATCATGGATTCCAGCCGGTTCCTCAAACGCGCCAAGGAGATCGAGGAAAGCCATCACGCGGCCAATCTCAATCCCCGGTACGATCACCCTCCCGTCAATCATGACGAGTCCAACTGGCTCGTTTCCTACGCCGACATGATGACTCTGCTCTGCGGCTTCTTCGTCTTGCTCTTCAGCATCGCGAAGGTGGACGAGACCAAGTACGAGAAGGTGAAGGAATCCGTAGCGCAACAGTTTGGCGGACAATATGCGGCGCCGAACGTCGAGCTCGGGAAGTTCGCCACGCAGTTCATCCAGCAGCTCGGAATCGAGCAGCACTCTTCCCTGCGCGTCGATCCGCGCGGGATCGCGATCACATTTCATTCCACTCTCCTCTTTGACACGCTCAGCGCGGAAGTCACCGAGGAAGGACGCAAAGTTCTGCATTCTGTCATTAGCCAGCTCCGCGGACTCCAAGAAGTCGAGAAGGTACAGTATCGCGTCGTCGTAGAAGGCCACACCGACAGCCGGCCAATCGCCGGGGGCCCCTACGCTACGAACTGGGAACTCTCCGGGGCGCGCGCTTCCTACGTGGTCCGGATGTTTCTCGAACAGGGCTTTCATCCACAGAAACTCGCCGCTATCGGCTACGCCGCATCCTACCCCCAGGGTCAAGAGCGCGACGCTGCTGGAAATTGGAATGATGCCGCGCTCTCCCGCAATCGGCGAGTCGTCGTCTGGGTCCTACGTCCGGAGATCGATCAGATCCCCATTCCTGATACTGGGGCAGCCGCACTCGCCGCAGAGGCCGTCCAGCCGGTGGAGCGCGCGCCCGCTTCTCCCGCAGAACCCTTGACCGCGCCGAGCGCTCCAGCACCGGCAAATCCCTGACATTTCACCTCCTCGGCAAATCCTGCCCCTTGTCAGTTCAGCGCATCAATTCGATCCTAATAGGACTATGCGGTGGAACTGTCCTCATTGCGCTGTTGGGCTCTCAGTCGAAGAAAACAAACTCGGAACGGGATGGAACTTCTC
>JBEIOW010000508.1:0-2157 GCA_040377385.1 Bacteriovoracaceae bacterium
CGCCGAGGCCGCCCGCGGCGCAGATCGAGATGAGGCCGAGGTTCTTCTTCCGCGCGCGTAGCTCATGCAGCGCTTGGAGGATGACCCGCGTTCCGGTCGCGCCGAAAGGGTGACCGAGCGGAATCGAGCCGCCGTTGAGGTTGAGTCGGCTCATGTCTACTTCACCGATCGCCTGGTCGGCTCCGAGCTTTTCCTTCGCCCAGGTTTTAGACTCGACCGCTCGGATGGTGGCGAGCACTTGACCGGCGAAGGCTTCGTGAATCTCGTAGAGATCGAGCTGGTTCCAGCTGATCCCCGCCATTTTGAGCGCTTTAGGCATCGCGAACGCGGGCGCGATCAGGAGCGGTTCCTTTTTGAGATCGATGCCGGCGGCGGCATATGAGCGAATGACGCCAAGGGGCTGCAAGCCGAGCTCGCGGGCCTTAGATTCCTTCATCAGCATCACGCAAGATGCGCCGTCGGTGAGGGGGCTCGCGTTGCCGGCCGTAATTGTGCCGTCTTTGTAAAAGACCGGGCGGAGCGTGGAGAGCTTCTCTACCGAAGTATCGGCGCGCACGTCGGTGTCTTTGTCGACCACCGTTCCATCGGGCGTCGCGACCGGCACGACGTGGGACTGGTAGAAGCCGCGTTCCCAGGCGGCGTGCGCCTTCTTGTGGCTGTCGACCGCGTACTTGTCTTGTTCTTCACGCGTGACTTTGAATTCACGGGCCATGAGGTCCGCCGACTGACCCATGGTGAGGCCGGTGGTGGGTTCCTTGATCCCGGGCGCCATCGGCGCGAGGTACTTCATTTTGAAGTTCGACAGCTTGGAGAGGCGCTGGCCCGTCGTCTTGAGCTTGGCGAAGTCCTGAAAGAAATCGGTCGCCTCTTGGCTGAAAAGAGCGCGGATCGAGCTGATGGATTCAACGCCGCCAGCGAGTGCAATTTCAATTTGTCCGGAGGCGATTTTACCCATGGCTCCCGAGACCGCCTCTGCGGAGCTCGCGCAATACCGGTTCACGGTCGTGCATGGAATGGTGGGGGGCAGGCCCGAGTCGAACAACGCTTCGCGGGAGATGTTGGAGCCTTCCGCCGGCGCGCTCACGATGCCGAAGTAAGCCTCATCCACGAGTTTAGGGTCAATACCGGCACGCATGACGCTCTCGCGTAGAACGACGCCGCCGAGCATGGCCGGGGACATTTTTTGAAATACGGTGCGTGCGCGAACGAAGGGGGTACGGGCACCACTGACGACGACGATGCGATCCATGCGAGAAGTCCTCGGGGTTAGGGATAGGCTTTTGCGATTCTAACGAAAACTCCCCGGGGACTCCACTGCCCAAATCCGTTATTCTCGGGGCGATGACCCAACTGCCCCCCCAGCCATCGACCCAGAACGCTGGCCTGACGGTCTCCGCCGCGATCGGCATCGTTTTGGCGGTTTTCTTCGCCTACCTTTGGTTAGCCAACCGGTTTCCGCTTCCGTTGACGGGGGATCAGAAGGTTTATCTTTCTACCGCCCTCGAGATGCGCGAGCGGGGGAGCTGGCTCCAGCCCTGGTTGATGGGCGAGCCAAGCTACTTCAAGCCACCTCTTCAGTATTGGGCCTCCCTTTGGAGCTGGGGCGTGTTTGGGCTCGCTTGGTGGAGCTCGGTTCTGCCTTCCTTTCTGGCGGCGCTCGGGGCGGGATATTTTTTGCGGGGGATTCATTTGCGATTTTTGCCGATTTCCTCGCGCTCACCGGCGGAGGAACGGTTTTCTTGGCTCATCCCGGCGGCTTTGCTGGCCTGTCTCGGAAGCGCGGTCTTCGCCAACGTCGCGCAGATGGAAACCTATTTGGTTTTCTTCCACCTGGCCGCTTGGACGGCGGCGCTTCGCTATCTCGCGGATCCAATTCGAAGATCGGGCCCGTTGTTTTTGGCCTTCGGGCTCGCGGGAGTCGCGGCGCTGGTCAAGAGCCCGCTCTATTCCGTGTTTTGGGTCGTAGGCTACGCGCTTTATTTGGTTTGGATGGGAGAGTGGCGCGAGTTCCTGAAGGCGCGCTCTTGGCTCGCACTCCTCTTTGGCATCCTGGTGGGCGTTGCCTGGTTTGCGTGGATCTATCGAATTGATGCGGATCGTTTCTGGAGCCATTATTGGCTTCAAGAGACGGTTTCCAAACAAGGCGGCAACCAAACC
>JBEIOW010000569.1:0-1771 GCA_040377385.1 Bacteriovoracaceae bacterium
ATCTTCCAAGCCCGCCGTCTCGTGTGCGTCTGGGTTCACGGAAACGAGCGTGCCGCACTCGCGCAGCTTTGGCCCGTAACGCCAATCAATATCTAGGCGCGCGGGGTTGGCGTTGATCTCGATGGCGACGTTGAACTTAGCCGCCTCCTCGATCACCCGATCCAGATCCACCGGATAGGCCGGACGCCCGAGCAACAACCGGCCCGTCGCATGCCCGAGGAAGCGCGTGCTCGGATGGCGAACCGCCTGCAGAATCCGCTGAGTCATCGTCTCGCCGTCCATCCCAAACCGGGAATGAACGGAGGCCACCACGAAATCGAACTTCTTCAACACCTTCTCGTCATAGTCGAGCGAACCGTCAGCCAGGATATCGCTTTCGATTCCCCAAAACACGCGGATCTCCGGATGCCGATCCTGGACCGCGCGCAGTTCTTTCTCCTGGTCGAGCAGGTCCGGGACCTTAAGCCCTTGCGCGTAGAACGCGCTCTGGGAATGGTCCGAAACCCCAAAGTATTCGAAGCCCAGCTTCTTGGCCGCGACCACCATCTCTTCGAGCGTCGCCGTCCCGTCTGAGCGCGTGGTGTGGTTGTGGAAGACGCCCCTCACCCCATCCCAAGGGAGAATCTTCTCGAGTTCGCCCGAGCGTGCGAGCGCAATCTCTTCGCCGGTCTCTCGGGTCTCGGGCGGAATCCACGGAAGTCCAAGCAGTCGGTAGAACTCCTTCTCGTCGCCGCAATCTTCGAGCGCACGCAGTCGGTCGGCGGACGCGAGCTTCTCCCAGTGCGCAGCGCTCGCCGTGGTGCGGGCTAGCTCTGTTCCGAAAGGCGCTCGCGAAGCGTAGTGCACACGAACCGGAATCGGAGCGGCGCCCACTTTTGCCGCGACTTCAGCGATGGTCCGCTCCAGGGTCGTCTTTTGCTCACGGGCGACGTCCGCACCTTCGGAAACCTCGGCAAGAAGCTCGATCTCGGTCAGGACTTCCAGGCGCCGACGCAAAGGGCCCGTCTCTTCCAAACGCCAGGCGGGTTCGCCCGCGGGCTTTCGTCCCTGATTGAGCGCACGCTCGAGAGCGGGGCGCAGCGCTTCCGTGTAGGGAAGCACATCACAGAGCCGCTGCTGTCCAGCTGTCGACTGGAGAAACCGCACCCCTTCTAGAATCTTTGCCTGCTGCTTCTCACCGAAGCCCTTGATCTTGAGCAGGCGATTCTCGCGACACGCATACTCCAGCTCGCCGAGGGTTTTGATGCCGAGTTCGTCAATGAGCACCTGCGCCTTCTTCGGACCCAGGCCCGGTACGCGCGTCAGCTCCAGCAGCTCGGGCGGGATCGATGCGCGAAGCTCATCGCGAGCCGGACTCTTTCCGTTCAACAGGAATTCCGCGAGGACTTCGCCGATTCCCTTCCCAATGCCAGGCAGCTCCGTGAGCTTACCGGCACTCGCGCGCGCCACGAGATCCTCACCGTCGGACAGACCTTCGAGCACGCCCACCGCTTTGTCGAAAGCGCGGATCTTGAACGGATTCTCCCCGGTCAGCTCCATGAACGTGGCAATCTCGTCGAGGACGCATCACAGCCTCGCACTCAGAAGCAGTGGCACAGTGGTAGCTTGGGGGTATAACGCCAATGGCGAATGCATAGTCCCCCCCGACCTACACGGCGCCGTCGCCATCTAAACGACTGTAAACGGTAGTCTCGCGAAGAAATCTGACGGCACCTTCGTTACATGGGGAATCTTTCCCCAGCCTTCAACTTGGGCGGGGTTAATCCAAGTC
>JBEIOW010000496.1:0-2208 GCA_040377385.1 Bacteriovoracaceae bacterium
CCATCCAGGCAGGCGTGACCCGAGAAAACGTGCTTTTCTTCACGCATCACGCATTGGCCCATCTCGAGTGGAAGAGCGCTGTTTTTTGCGATCACCCGGCACTCCGCCGCGACCGGAGTCACGCCATCGGCGGCCGTCGCAGAGCAAGACCAGCCGGACTTGAACGCACCCGCGTGCGCCGCCGGAAAACACGGCATCATGATCTGCGCGGGTTTAAACTTCGGGACACCTTCCGTCGCCCACATCGCCACCGGGGCGGACGACAACGGACGAAACTTCGACGGTGCCTCCCTTTCCACCAATCGCTTCAGGTAAGCCTGACGGCGGACCACTTCGGCGTAGTAGTGCGGCGAAGACCCTTGGTGAGCGCGATTGAGCGGATGAGTCGCGTCGTCCGAATCAAATCCGAGAAAATGAAATCCAGCCGTAGAGTTGGCCTGATGACAGCCTACGCAGCTCGAGTTATCCAAGCGCTCCAAAAGGCCCGAGGTGTTCCCGAGGTACTTGAGAGTTCCGTACGGAAGCGCCTTCAGTCGCTCTTTCGCGACAGCGTTCGCCGCAAAAACCTGGGCGAACGGCCGGTTGGCCAGGCGCGCGCTCCCGAAGGTCGTGAAGCTGAACGCACGCTCGGCCAAGAACCTCTCCGGAAGCTGATACACTCCAAGGTCGATTTCCCGAACACGAGACGTCAACTCATTGGCCAGCTCAACCGCTAGAGCAGGGTTGATGCGGAACAAGCGCGGCTCAATCGTATTCTCGAGCTTCAGCGGCTTGACGATCGCGAGAGCTTCACCAACCGCACGCGTGACGCCGAAAACGCGCATCAGATAGACGGCCTGCCCGCCGAATTCCTTTTCGATCCCAGCCGGAGAGCGAATCACCTGCGCGTTGATTTCGATCTGCTTCAAGCGCAGCGTGGATCTTCGAGCAGGACCTTCCGCGAGCCAGCTTGCGAATTCGCCTGGCGCAAACATCGGCCGTGGCGCGACCCACGCGCGGGCAGCGGCCACGCAATCCGCCGATCGCGGCAGTTCAAAGACCAGATTGATCGAGAACGGAAGACGCGAAGCGAGCGCCGGTTGCAAACCCTTGGCGGGGAATCGATACGCGAGACGGTAGAGGAATCGAATTTCGCCGCAGCTACCCGCACCGTTGAAGTCGCGTCGATCCAAACGATTCACCACACCCACTAAGCTGAACCGCGCATAAGGAGACGACAGCCAACCCGGATTGAACGTCCGCACGACGTTGCCCTCGGATTCGAAAACCAACGGAATTCCCGCCTGCTTTACGGCTCCCCGCAGGTCTTTCAAGTCGGCTTCGAGCGTAGCGGCAACCTGCGGATAGACCTTTCCCGCTCCGATCTTCCGTAGCTGCTGATTCGTCGCGGAGGAAGCCGCCCCGTCGCCAATGAGAGACCCGAAGGAATAGCCGGAGCTTTCCAGAATCTTCATCACTTCCGGGTGGTGGGCATCTAGGACGGCCTGGCCCTCCGCGATCGGAAGATCGGCGGTCTTCCCGACCGGATAGACCCGCTGAGGAGGGAGATCGGCGCCGGATGCAGGGCTCGTCAACGCCCACATCAGCATCGAAAATACGGAAAGGAGGGAAAATTTCACTCTGCGTGAATACCGCGTTTTATGACGCATTGCATCATAAAACTGCCTCCGCTATCCAATTGAAACTAAAGGGTTATTTTCCTCACTCCCCCCCCCTCGGCGCAGCAGGCGAAATGAGACAGTTAAGTACCCTGCTCGAGGGGGAATGGAGCGTGACCCTGTTCCAGCAGCCCCATCACGGAGACCACGGCGCCACCCTCCCCTAGGGCGACCTGGAGCAGATCGGATCCGCCCACTCGTGCACGGGCGAGTTGTTTTCCATCTGCTCCCGCGACCACACTCCCACCGAAGAGTCGTCCCGGCCAACTCTCCGCTTCTGGGCTGGATCCACAGGTGGCCTGAATCAACGGCACGCGCCAGGTATCCTGATTCTGCCGAATCCGCTGCGCGTCGGGTGAACGATCATCCGACCACGTCTCTCCCGGCGTCGCTCCATAAAATCCCGGCCAAAGAATGAAGTCCGGCCGATCCTCTGCGGAGAGGTAGTCCCACGCGCCGTGCGACGCCTCGATGCAAATTAAGATGCCAATACGGACACCACGCCAATCAAAGACTCGCTGCTGCTTCGCTTCTCCGCGGACGAAGAGCC
>JBEIOW010000411.1:0-2790 GCA_040377385.1 Bacteriovoracaceae bacterium
ATCGGGGTGCAGACCGAAGAGGCCAGATTGCCGAGCCGCCGCGCGCGCTGATGGGTCGTTCCGCCCGCATCGTTGAGATCTACAAGACGCTCGCGCGCGCCGCGATGTCCTCTTCGACCGTTTTGATTCGCGGTGAAGGGGGGACGGGCAAGGAGCTGATTGCGCGCGCGATCCACGAAAACAGTTCCCGTCGCGTTCGACCGTTTGTTTTGCTTCAGTGTCGTGGCTTGAACGGGCAGCAGCTTGAGCGGGCTCTCACGGATGCCGAAGGATCCACGGTTTTTCTCGACGAAGTCAGTGATCTGGACGCGTCGACGCAAGCCGTCTTGTTGCGGTTCCTGGAAAGTGAAGGCAGTGAAGGAAATCGCCCGAATGTTCGGATCTGCGCAGCCACGCACCGAGACCTCGATGCGCTCGCCCGCGCGGAGCGTTTTCGGGAGGATCTCTATTACCGCTTGCGAGTGATCTCCATGGAGGTCCCTCCTTTGCGGGAGCGAATGGAGGATCTTCCAGAGCTGGTGAATCATTTTCTGGCGCGCCACTCGGCGCGTTCCGGAAAGGAAGTTTCGCACGTGACGGACGGCGCGATGCGGGCGCTCCGGCAGTCGGCATGGCCCGGAAACGTGCGGGAACTTGAGCACGTGATCGAACGTGCTATCGCGTTGAGTCGGAGTCCGATTCTCGACGTCGAGGATCTCGCGCTTTCGGTTGCTTTCCAGCAGCCAGCGCCCGAAAGCCCAGTACGGGGTGAGTCGTCGCGTGAATCAACGCGGGAATCATCATTGGACGAGCTCGAACGACAGCACATCGTCAAGGTGCTCAGAGAATCGGGTTACAATAAGTCCCGAACTTCGGAGATTCTAGGAATCGATCGCGCCACACTCTACCGAAAGGCCGCTCGCTACGGCATCGAGCTGAGGGGTCGTTAGTCGGATGAAGGACCTCCTCGCCGAAGCACTTGCGCTGGATCTGCCCTATTCCTTCCGTGGTCTCCCGCTGGAAGGGAAGGAGTCGGCGGTGCTCGCCCTTTTTGCGGAATCCGCGAACGGCGCGGAGCTCCTGTTTACGCGTCGAAACGAGACGCTCATCAGCCACAGCGGCCAGATATCATTTCCCGGCGGACGCGCCGACCCGGAAGACCTCAGTCGAGGCGGTCTCGAAGGCACCGCTCTGCGGGAGCTAGAGGAAGAGGTTGGCGTGACGAGACACGGGGTAGAGATTCTGGGACGGTTGCCCGCGCTGGCCACACCCAGCGGGTATCGCATTCAGCCTTTCGTCGGTTGGTGCCGGACGCCCCTGTCTGAACTCACGCTGCGGGCCAACCCGGATGAAATCGCCGAGGTTTTTTGGGTACCGCTCGGGTTGCTGCGGGATCCGCAGGTCTATCGCCGCGAGCCCGTTCCGGGACGGATCTTTGAGGGCCGCGTATTTGAGACCGATACGTTCTACGTTGGGGGGCACCGCGTCTGGGGGGCGACCGGGGCCATGGTGAAGAACCTCATCGATCGTCTTGACCGTCTGCGCGCTTAGGTTAGGCTCACGCGCATGAAACACTTTGGCTTCTCGTTTGTGATCTCTGGTCTCGTCTCCGCTTTGCTGATGCTCCCGGCGGTTTCCGCCAGCGCGGAGGATTGGAAAGGCTCCCCCTCGGCCCGCGAATTTACCGTGGGCTTCATGACCGGCTTGGGAGTGGTCGAACCCAAGTACGGTTTTGCGCTTCTGGGTAATGCCGCCAAGAAGATCGCCAACGAGGGATTCATTCCCGATTTCAACGATCAGGTCTTCATCGAGGCTGAACTCGGAACCATCTTCGCCGACGGCCAGCGGCCGTTCTTTTACAGCCTCCACCTTCGCTGGGACTTCCAGCAGAACGACCAATGGATCTTCTTTGCCATGGGGGGACTCGCCGGACAGATTACGGGCGCGCACTTCGGCGACCGGGCGATGGTTTTCCCGCGCATCGGCGGTGGGTTGCTCTACTACTTGAATCAAAACTTCAGTCTGCGCGCCGAGGTCAGCCACGAGGTGACTGGGGTCGGCCTCAGCTTCGAATTTTGAAGCGCTCGCTCAAATTGAGATCGCACTTTGTAAACAGTAAGTGATGAACTGTAAACAGTTCGTCAAGCTGTCAAAGAGTTCAACGATTGTAGCCTAAAAATAGGCACTTTTGACTCACTTTGCGAATTGCATGGGGTTCAGAGTGGCTGATCGCGGCAACGGAGAGGTTGATCCGACGAGCGGACGAGTGGCACCTCGATTGCTATCTCGCGTTGTATGAAAAATCTTACTCTAGGTTTCGTGTTTTCAGTCATTACTGGCGGCCTGATCACTCACGTGGCGGCGGCAAGCAATTTTGGTATTCACGAAACCCTCGTTGATCAGTCTTGGCAAGGGGGCTCATTGACCATCGAGAGGAAGATGCAGGACGGAAACTATTATTCGGCCATGCAAGATGAACCCGTTACTGCGGACTATTTTTACGCACGAGAAAGGGTTGCTAGCGAAGCCGCTGGAGATCTCCTCCGAGAAAACGAAATTAGAGACCCGACTCAACGGCTCAGAGCATTAAGTCGGGCACGTGATCGGGGCACGGTCTGCGGCACAGAGATTCATCCTCGATCGCGTCTGGGAAAAATGCCCGGGGTGAAGGTCTTTGGGAATGGGAAGAAATATCGAATCGTTAAGTTTCAAGCTGAGCTGGCGGGTGCCGGACTCTATCAAGGCAGAGGAACGGACCCACGCACCGGCATGGAGAATGAGAGTCAGGTCGCTTGGACTAAATTCGATCTG
>JBEIOW010000439.1:0-2615 GCA_040377385.1 Bacteriovoracaceae bacterium
GACGGCGAGTGGGAAGAATACTCCACGCCTTCGCGCGACGCTCGTCTGAAGACGTCGTTCCTCGAGATGCGTGAGCGCGTGGAGGAGTTCGTTGAGAAAAATCGCCAGCGCGATCCTTCGATCGTTTACGAAGGCTCGGACCTGAAGGCGGACTTGCTCGCGACCTATAACGCCGAGAGCGCGGCCTGTACGGTTCAGTACAAGACCTCGACCGGCGCTTCAAAGACCTTGAACCTCGAAGATGTCCGCGCTCGTCTCTTTGATCTGAGCTTTGACCCGTATCACTGCGTTGAGCTTCGCTGGGGCGCCAAAGGCGAAGAGCTCGCGGGTTGCCGCGACAACGCGACTAAGCGCCATTGGTACGACGCTCAGGTCTATCTCCGGAATCAGATTGAGCGTCGTTACGACGCCAAGATGAACTACACGGCCGACCAGCTCATGCGCCTCCCCGAAAACGTGGGCGTGCGCCAGGCTCCCGATGTCGACGTGAAGAAGTATCTCTCAAGCAATCAGTAAGCTGTCTGGTTCCCGGCGGTGGCTTAGTGCCACCGCCGGGTTTTTTTTACTACTTACCTACCTAGTTAATGGAGCGTGCCCGGTGAAAAAATTTCTCCAAGCTATAGTTTTGATCTCAGTTCTGCCGTTTGGAGCTCCTTCGCCATCCAGGGCTTCGGATGAAGCCTCGGCTTTGACGTCCGTTGCAGATTCTGCGGCGGATGAGGGCGACGATGAAGACGAAGGAGATGAGGATTCGGGCGATGATTATGGTCTAGGATCCTTGCTGCAAGGAGACGCCGGAGCGGCGATCCTTGAGCAAATTGAGACTCTTCGCGAGCTCATCGAGCCGCAGGTCGGTGAAGCCATCTCCCGAGTCGATTTTGAATCCATCTACGTGGCCAACTCAGAGAAAATTCAGGTTAACCTGAAGTCGGACCTGGTGGGTTTCTTGCTCGAGAAGACGGCGCAGTTTGGCGCGGAGATCCCGGCTGAGATTCAAGAGTACCTACAGAACATCGAGAAAATCTCGATTACCTCCTATCACCCCAATGCCGAGAAGCGCACGGCGGGGTACGGGCGGATCCAAATCCAGCTCAAGAAGATGATGTCGTTCAATACGGTTTCGGGTCGCAAGGTCCGGCACTACGAGATCAACCGTGTCGTGATCCCGAAGAACCTAAGCTACGCACTGCGCGGAGTGAAGAATGGGTCCGGCGAGATGATCGTCAAGCTCCAGGCGGATTCTCCGCGTAAGAACAATGCGCTTCGTTTGCATTCGCACAGCTTGGTTGGCCATATCTGGCTGCGTGAGGCTTCTTATAACGTGAGCACGCAGAAACTATCCGTTCAAGCGGGCGTGGCCGGAAATACGGTGGAGCTTCGCGGGACAATGGACATGGGTGCGGAAAAGCCTCGTCTGCGACCGGACCTGGGAGGCACGTTGAAAGCGAATCTCCCACTGCTGCTTTTCGGTCCTGCCCTGCTGTTTATCGCGCTCTAGGAGGGGAGTTCACTACTCTCTTACTGGACATCCCCGCTCCGGAAGCGGAGCGGGCGGATAAAAGCTGCGGAGTGCGGGGATGCGCACGCGCTCGCGGTGGATATCGGCGCGAAAAGACTCTCCTCGAACGAACGTGAATTCTGCGTCGCGTACGTGGGTGCGGTAAAGGGAGACGCTTTCAAAGTAGGGAGCGAACTCCTCCGCGCTTCGGTCGGAACGGAAAAAGAGACCTAAGCTCTGTCCATCTGAGCGTGACCACGGAAACGTGAAGTCGAATTGTCGCCCGAATTTGGAACCATGGGTAAAGACCCCCGTGGGTGGAGCTCCTGAATTCGAAGCCGCGTCTAGAACGGCTGCAATCGAGTAGCTATCGGTAAGCAACGGAGTTCCTTCTCCGCGTAGCGGGGCCAATGCTTCCAGGATCTCGTGCGGATACCTGAACACCACGTAGTCCTGATAGTGGGCGCCACTGAGCCGGGTGCGGATCACTCGGTCTGGGACAAAGCTCAGTGCGACGATGAGCGCAGCAAGGAGTGCGCTCGTGGCGACGAGGGCTTTGCTTGAATTCGTGCTCCGGCTCGCGAAGGCCTTTCCGGCAATCACGTAGAGGGAGAAAAAGGGTGCGAGCAGCCAGTGAAAACCTTGTCCGGAACTGAGCGCGCTCACACCAAAGGCGATGGTGGGGACGAGCCAGGAGACTAGCCAGATGCGGTTGGCCGGACTTCGTATTTCTTTGGCGAACGCCGCACGAGATCCGGAGTCGATCATTGACGGGATTACGGGCAAAGCAAGGATCGCGATAAAGGCGAGATACTGCGCGAAAGAGTGCGCAGGCGAGGAGCCATGGCGCGTCTGTAAGTTGAAGACGAGATTGATCCAGCAATGACGCGAGTTCCATTCGAGGTGTTGCGCGAGAAACGGAACGACTCCCATGATCCAAATAGCGACCGCGGCGAGTCGTGGCTTCAGTAAAAGCAGAATCGGAAAAAGCAGGCCGGCGAAATACTTAGAAAGTGCCGCAGCTCCGGCGAGTAGGCCGCTATACAAGTAGCGGTTACGATCCATCGCAAGCAGGCTTGCTACCCAGAAGAAAACAAAAGGCGTATCCGTCGACATC
>JBEIOW010000434.1:0-2650 GCA_040377385.1 Bacteriovoracaceae bacterium
CAAATGGAATCGCAACGAAGGCTAGGACTCTCATCACTGGCTGGTAATGTCCCTTTTTCACATCGTAGCTGCTACAGAGCATGGCAACTTTGTCGACGGTCGTGCCGATCTTCCCATCGGAGGCCTCGAGCAGCGAGAGCCGGAGGTCTTTCGGGGGAAACTGAATGCCGTAGAGGATCCGCGAGATCTTCCCATCGGGCGTAAGAACGTAAATTCCCGCGCTATGCGCGTACTGCTTCTCGGTCTCGTCCCAGCGATAGCCGAAGCCGACCTGCTCGGCGAGCTTCTTGGCGCCATCGCCCTTCGTCGTGAGGAAGTGCCAGCCTTCGGCTCCTTCCGGACGGCCATAGGCCTTCATGTAGGCCGCTTTCTTGTTGGACGCGAGAACATGATCTTCACGCGGATCGATGCTGACCGTGACGATGTCGAACTTCTGGCCCGGGGTCCAATCGAACTCCTTGAGGCCGTCGACCAAACCGTTCAGCAGAAAGTTACAGAGATTCGGACATTCGAAGTACAGCATCGTGAGCAGCACCGGCCGCCCAGACGTGAAGTACTTGGAAAGTTTGACCGGCTGTCCGCTCTCATCAGTGAACTCGAGCTGATCGATCGCAACCGAATCGCCGAGCTTCTCCGTGATGCCGACGTCTTTCAGCTGACCTGGAATTTCTGCGGCGCGAGCGACGTGTGACGCAGTGAACGCGAGCAGGCTGAGCGCAGTCACCATCAGGGTGGCGCGCACTGAGAAAGCGGGCTTAAAACTGAAGCACAGCGGTCCGTTACGCACCGTTGCCGTTGTCCTCGCAAGGGTCAGAATCAGAAGTTTGAATTCTGGATCATCCTAGTTCACCTAAGGGCGATTTGCATGGTAAATCGCGGGAATGACGCAGGACTTGGCCACTCCCGAAGGCACGAAATCGGGTAAGACAGGTCGGATTTCAATGCTCCTTGAGCTCGCGAAATCCGGCATCGTCAGCTTGGTTCTGATCAGTGTTTTTGGCGGTTATCTCATTGGCCAACGATTCGAGTTGGAATTCGACGGACTCCGACTCCTCATCACGCTCGCCGGGATCTTGCTGCTCGCTTCTGGCTCCTCCGCCTTGAATCAGTATCAAGAACAAACCCTCGATCGGCGCATGCCCCGAACAGCCAAGCGGCCTCTTCCGAGCGGACGGATCACTCCTCGCGCGGCACTCGTTTTCATCGTCGCTTCGCTTGCGCTCGGACTGTTGATCCTGGCGTGGCTAGATGTTCAGCTGCTTTGGCTGGGGATCTCCGCGGTCATCCTCTACAACGGGCTCTACACTCCTTGGTGGAAGCGCAACTGGGCCTTCGCTGCCGTTCCGGGAGCAGTCCCCGGCGCGCTTCCCATCTGGATGGGCCACGTCGCCGCCTCCGGAGATCTCTGGTCCGCAGGCGGCCTCTATCTCTTTTTCCTGCTCTTTTTTTGGCAGATGCCGCACTTCTGGGTCCTGGCTCTGAAATACCGCGCTGACTATGCCTCGGGTGATATCCCCACTCTCCCGGTTGCACACGGAGAGCCCCTCACCCACCGCCAGATTGCCGTTTGGGCCCTGGCCTATGTCGGAGTCGGCCTGATTGCGCCCCTCTTCATCGATCTCAGCCCCCTCTATCTCGTGGGCGCGATCCTCATCGGCGGAAAAGTCCTCTGGGAGCTGTGGGGGTTCTCGAAATCAGAAAACCCTGTCTTTTCGAAGGCTTGGTTAAGGTTTTTTCTCTGGGTCAACTTCAGCCTGATTCTCTACATCTTCCTCGCTGCTTTGGATCTCTGGAGCATCTACCTCCGGCAGTGGATCGAAACCAACTGAACGTCGCCTCTCAGCAAAAACTGGACGGTACAGCGAATAGATTAGGCTTGCCAAACCGTGACTCACTGCGTTATAAGCCGCGACGTCCTCATACCCGACGTCCTACGTCATAACCCTGGAGTGCCCATGAAAAAGCTCATCGTTCTGTCCGCCCTATCCGCCCTCATGTCCGCCAACGCCCACGCAACGGTCGACTCTTTTGCAAAAGTCCTGATCCCCGTTGCCCAAATGCACAGTGAAGGCTTCTGCATGTCGCCCACTCTCGCTTGGGATGGCATCACCAATCTTGGCACGGCTCAAATGCTCGCGCTCTCAGCGCTTCAACGCCCGCTGAAAGTCGTCGGCGTCCAAGCGGGAGAAGATTCGGAAGGTCTCGTCGACATCAACGCGCTCTCCGCCACCGGAATCACGTTTCAATTCGATGTGGACTGGGATGGCCAAGACCATAAGCTCGCGATCGACGTGACCTCCGCGTTTGCGAACCTCGATAAAGCGCAAGCGCTTAAGGCCGCCAAGCTCGCGATCTACGCCGGAGTGAAGAACTCGCTCGATAGCTCCATCAAGCAAGTCCGCGTAAAGGTCATCGGTCTTCCTGCTCAACAAGGACCAAAGCCAATCCCAGCTTCCTTCAACTCGGCTTTCTCGGCCGGTTCTCCTTACCTGAAGCAGCTCGGCACTGAGCTCGGAATCAGCACGAACTGCAACGGCGGATAAGCGAGCGCGACTTCGACTCGTTTTTACCGCGATCATTGAGAGGGCCCGGAGCGAAAGCTTTGGGCCCTCTTGCTTGAGCAAGGACTCCAGAAAAAATCCAACCGGCC
>JBEIOW010000056.1:0-8514 GCA_040377385.1 Bacteriovoracaceae bacterium
CTGCGGCTTTCGATCAGTCAACCCACCGATGAAGTGACCTCAGAACGCGTGAAGCGATTCGCCCAGACGCACAATGCGCTCCGAACCGCTTGGCTCAATGCGGATTCCATTTCAGAAAAAGAAGAAGCGTTGGTTCGCGTGGAATCCCTCTGGTCCGGCTTCATGGGCTGTCTCAGCTACGTCGAATCTCTGACGAGCGCCGGGAGTACGAAGTCAAACAACGTCGCGCGCCTGCTGGGCGTATCGGAACGGCCCGACGGAGTCCTCTTTTACGCGGACCCCAATCAGCCCGCCGTGAGCCGATACAATATCGGGATGTTCCAGTTTACGCCGGATTCGCGCGGGAACATTCGATCCTGCCTGGTGAACTGGAATGAGATGCACCCTAGTTGCCGCGCCGACCTTTCCGGAGACCGCGGCGAAATGATCCGCTGGGTGGCCGAAGGCTCGCAGCGGTTCAATGCGTTTTGCGGGATGAACAAGATCGTGCAAACCTTCTTCGTGCAGGCCAATACGAATCGTCCGATGAGCACGCACCGATCCAATTGGACCTCGGCTCCGGGGATTAGTCTGAAACCTTCATCGCAGCGTTGCGTAACCCCGCACTTTGTTTCTTCGCGCGCTTACAATCATTTCGGACCGCTGCAGAATTCAACCGGACGCAACCTTTCGCAGCTCATGGCTTGCGTCGACAAGGCCGTCCTTGCGTCGTCGGAATCTAGCGCTGCTCTTGATTGAACTCAGGATCCATCGAAAGTGCGCCCGCGCCGTGTGGGAATTGCGGGAGTAGCGATGCGCTCGCGTGCGAGAGGGCGGGAGTCAGATAGCAGCTCGCCGTTACGCCCAAACCGCAGGCGCGTTGGTGCGCGGTTTTTGAAGGCTCGGAAGATTTGCGTTTGGACAGCAGGCGCCCGAGAATCGCGCAGGCATAACCGTCGAGTCGTCGACAGGCTTCTTCTAGCCCTGGGAGGGCTTCGTCATGCCCGAGCACCGCTAAAGCAAGATAGCCGTGCATTCGGCACGCCGTCGGCTGACCTAGGCGGCATCCTTTCCAGAGCGAAAGATACGCGGCCCGCATCGAACCCATGCGAGCTTCGAGCGATCCGAGCGCCAAGCAGGCAATCCGGTCGTTGGCCTTACAGGCGGATCCGTAGGGGGCGAGCGCATCGAGTGGCGTTCCGGCGAGCTCGAGCGCGAGTCCGAGATTTCGGCAATCTTCCGATTTGCCCGCCGCGCAGGGCGCGCGATGAGGATCGGGGCTGACACGGGGGTAGTTCGCGCCGTCCCGGAGTTCTTCAGGTAGTCGCGCTCTCGTCGTCCAGGATGCGAGGCGAGCGCCTGTTCGGCCGTCACGCAGCTCGGCACGGAGTAGTCCGTGCCCTTTACAAAAAGTCTCTCGCCAGCGCGTGTACGGGCGCGGCGCGGGTCGACTCCACTCAAAGCAGGGACCGGCGACACCCCAGGGGGTGCTGAGGGTGCCAGCAAAGGACTCGAGCAGCATGCCGCGAGGAAGTTGGGTTGCGCGTGAAAGGTTTCGATCGAGCTCAAGTCGTTCGCTGATGGGAGCTCCGCCACCCACTTGAAACCATCCCTGTAATCGGATCGAGCGGGAATCGTAGGTGTAGGCAAGAGACGTTCGTGAGCGCGCGGAAACGAGCGAGCCTGCTTCGAAATCAGTGCGCCGTGACTCGTGCCAGCCGACGAGGCCCAGCCAAGAGCGGACCTCGATCAAGCCCTGGTCGGGAGAGCCCTCGGGCGAGAGCCACGTCAAAGTGCCCGGCTCGGCAATAAGGTATTCGGCTAAGTCGAGGATCCCTGAGTCCGGGGAGGCGACCCGAAAGACTTCGTCGGGGATTCGTTCCGCGGTCTTTTGAATTCCCGCCTCGGAGAGGATCTGATCGGTGGCGCCCGGGTCGGGGGTCGACGAACCGCGCGGGAGCGGAGCGTTCGCCGAAGAGGGTGCGGCGGCAGGGGTTTTTCCCCCGCGTTTGAGATCGGTCGCTTGAGAGATTCTTTTTCTCAGTTCATCCGGCACGGACTCGCGCAGTTTCTGAATGCCCTTGGCGAGCATGTCCGCTTCGACGAGAGAGCCCGTGGCTGCCGGCCCTTCCTCGCGTTTGGCGATCGACTTGATTTTTTTGGGAAGAAGGGATGACGACTGGGCGAGCCCGAAGAGGATCGTCACTCCAAGCGCGATCCAACCGGGAGGCAAGGTTGTAAAACGAGATACTCCCGCCGTTACGGCGTTTCTCGAAGGCTTGATCAGACCGAAGAACTCTCGAACCGGTCTCCAGTATTGGTGGTCATTGCTCGACCACTTCGGCGGTTTGCCGTCTTCCGTGAACTGGATCTTAAACTTCTTTCGAGCTCCGTTGACGGAGCCCCAGGCGAGAAGAAGCAGGGAAATGAGGAGAAGCAGGGTACCCAGCTGGCTCAGGGGGCCCGGAAAAATGGCCTTTCCGCCGAGCATGAGTGTGGCGCCCGTCAGCGCCCAAGGAAAGGCCGGAAACGAGCGCTTTCCGGAGCCTTCGAGCCGGTGCCCCGAGTGGGAGTAGTCGCTGATGAGACCGTGAGAGAAGGGTTCTCGCACGAAGCGATTGATCTCGGGGTGCAGGTGCGGGTGTCGGCTCCCGCAGTGAATGCACTGAGGCGAGCCGCGCTCAACGGGCTGCCCGCAGTCGCGACAAGGAGAATTCGAGCGGCTTTTCGCCATCCTCCGAGTATGGGGTATCCCCACGAGGAGCGGCAAGAGCGGGGATGGGCTGACTTAGAGAAAAGAGGATTCGCGCGCGAATTCGAGAATGATCGTGCGGAGTACCCGCCGGCGAATCTCCGTTTCGGAGAGGTCGTACGTCATGAACTCGCCGTCCACGAGGAAATGGGTCGAGTCGAGGCTCAGGGTGCGGGCACGTGGGAAGTCTGCGCGCGGCAGCTCGGTCAGCGGATATTCGATAAATCCATCATGAGCGCCTGAACTCGGCTGGTGGTTGCGGCTGAACGCCTCCCAGGCGGGGCGAAGGTCGCGGAACCGGGAGTTGAATTTCGGGACGATGCCGGTCAGATTCCAGACCGCCATATTCTGCGGCAAGTCCGGGAGGAGGGCGTCGTAGCGACGAGAGACGTGTTGGAGCGTCAAATCCCCGGCTCCCAGAATTGTATTCCCGTCCTCGGAGCGTCCGGTCAGCCGCTGAATCATGTGGCCGATCCACCAAAGGAGAGATCGATTGCGCACGAAGTCCGCGATGACCGAGCCCTTGACGAGTCCAGACAAGTTGATCAGAGCGATGCGGTCCTCGTACTGATCCGGCAGTCCTTGGGTCCGCGCTTTTGCGCGCACAGCGGCGATCGCGCCCAACGTTTCGGCAACGCCCCGGCTCAGCGAAACGAAGATCACCCGTTTGCCCTCATTCAGGCTGTCCTGCAGGGCCTGCTCCACGATGGGAGTGTTGTGGTCGAGGCGAGCGTAGGGCTTGGTTTTGATACCTTGGGTATTAAAGCCTAAGCTGACGAGATCGTCGAGCAGGTCGCCCATCAAGGCGGGCGAGACACCGCCAGAGGCGCGCTCTTCGGCGGGAACGTCTTCGATCCGGCGAAGGCCGCCGCTGAAACCATCCACCACTAGGATGCGCACGTCCGGAGCGAGGCGTCCGTGGACTGAGTCCTTACGAATCTTCCAGAAAAGATCGAGGGCGAGCTCGCGGTTGCCGGGTTGCGCATTGATCCAGGCGCGGTAGATCTCGGCAGAAAAGGCGGCGCCGTAGCGTCGAGTGAGCGCGCGATTGTCTTCGAGCGCGTACGTGCCCGGTTTCGCGAACTCAGAAAAAAACGACGCGGGCTCGGAGGTCGAGCGGAAGACGTTGCCCCCCATGCTGATTTGCGTGACGGCGGACTTGAGCTCCTCGTTCAGTTCGATGCCGAAGAGGGTGGAAGTGTGCTTGCCGACTTCCGTGGATTCGCCCATGAGATCGATTCGGCTCAGGGACTTCCAATCAGAACAGCGAAGCTGGCCTCCGAACCATTGGACTTCATTCCGAGGCACAAATGATTCTTCGAGCAAAAAGGCTTCGACGAAACGCTCGTAGCGGTCGGTCTCTTCCCAGCGAAGAAGAACGCTTTGGCGGGCGCCGTACTTAACCTTGCCCTCGATGCATCGAGGCATGTTGTTGGAGTCGCGGTAGACGCGGATCTCGTCGCTGGCGTGGACGTTCATGGAAAAGAGAACGGAAAGGAGGGCGAAAGTGGACTTCAGCATCGGACGACTCACGATGGTTACGGGTTTTCTCGGAAGAAACGGAGATAGTGCGGCGCGTCTTCTAGGTCAAGGGGAATCCATGACTGCGGGTGCGGTCAGGATGCAGAGCTTGCGCGCTTCCAAAGAGACGACCAGGGGGCTGACCGACTTGAGGTCCCCATCGACATCCACGGGCAGACGCCGATGCGTCTTTACTTCAAACCGGGTGCTCCGCAGATGCAGGACCTCGGGAACGGGGTCGGTCCCCCGTTTGAGTCGTCTTAGGACGCGCCAGATTTTGGGTAAGGACCACCGGGCGCTGGCGCGTGAAGCGACGAGATCGAGGTGGCCGTCCCGCAGAGTCGCGCTCGGGGAGACGGTGAGGGCTGAGCCGTAGAATTTCCCATTACAAATCGTGAGTTGGAGGAAGCGAGCGCGCTGAACAAAACCCTCATCCGAGCGGATCTCGGCGACAAATCCTCCAAAGCCGAGAAAGACCCTAAGAGCATGGAGAATGTAGCCGATCGGCCCAAACACGCGCTTGAGTAGGGGAGGAATAGTGCGGTTCACCTCGGCGCTGATCCCCAGGCCGCAGACGGTCAGGAAGGGTAGGCCGTTGACCGACGCTAGGTCGACCTTCGAAACTTGGCCATCCACGAGGACCCGAAGCACCCCTTCGAGTTCCGTAGGCAAAGCCTGATTGCGGACAAAGTTGTTGGCCGTGCCCTGAGGGAGGACCCCAAAAGGCAGCTCCGTGCTCAGCAGGCCCGCAAGGCAGGCATTGATGGAGCCGTCTCCTCCGACGATCAAAACGCGCTCCGCCCGAGACGCGGTCTGTTCAATCCACTTTGAGTAGTCCGCTGGGCCGAGCTCGTCGGGAATCCCGAGGGGTTCAAAGCCTGCTTCCCGAAGCAGGGCAAAGAGCGTCTCGCGGTCGGCGGCGCCTTTTCGCGAGCCCGGATTCTGAACGACCAAAAGCGGCCGCACTTACATGTTTCGGCGGTACTTGCCGCCGACTTCGTAAAGGGCGCGAGTCATTTGACCGAGCGTGCAGTGTTTGGCGGCCTCGAGAATCACTTCAAAAACGTTGCGATTGGCGACCGCTGCGATTTGGAGGTTGCGCAGGAGCTCCGTGGACTCGCTCGCGCGAGCGGTCTTCACGGCCTCGCACGCCGCAATCTGGAACTCCTTCTCGGCTTCCGTCGAGCGGATGACCTCAGCCGGGAGCATGGTCGGCGAGCCCTCTTTCGAAAGAAAAGTGTTTACACCGATGATCGGGAACTCTCCCGTGTGCTTGAGCATCTCGTAGTGGAGAGACTCCTCCTGGATCTTCCCGCGTTGGTACATGGTCTCCATCGCGCCGAGCACACCGCCACGTTCCGTGATGCGGTCAAACTCGGCCATGACGGCTTCTTCGACCAGATCCGTGAGTTCTTCGATGAGGTACGATCCCTGCCACGGGTTCTGATTCTTTGAGAGCCCGAGCTCGTGGTTGATGATGAGCTGAATCGCCATCGCCCGGCGCACGCTTTCTTCCGTCGGGGTGGTGATCGCCTCGTCGTAGGCGTTGGTGTGGAGCGAGTTGCACTGATCAAAGAGCGCGTAGAGCGCCTGAAGTGTCGTACGGATGTCGTTGAACGCGATCTCCTGGGCGTGCAGGGACCGGCCGGATGTTTGAATGTGGTACTTCAGCATCTGCGAGCGAGCATTCGCGCCGTACTTCAACTTCATCGCCTTAGACCAGATCCGGCGCGCCACGCGGCCAATCACTGCGTATTCGGGATCCAGACCGTTGGAGAAGAAGAAGGAAAGATTGGGTGCGAACTCATCAATCTTGAGTCCACGCGCAAGATAGTACTCCACAAGCGTGAAGCCGTTGGAAAGGGTGAACGCGAGTTGCGTGATCGGGTTCGCCCCCGCCTCGGCGATATGGTAGCCCGAGATCGAAACCGAGTAGAAGTTCCGCACGCCGTTCCGTGTGAAGTACTCCTGCACATCCCCCATCAGTCGCAGCGCGAATTCTGTCGAGAAGATGCAGGTATTCTGCGCCTGATCTTCCTTCAGGATGTCGGCCTGAACTGTCCCGCGCACGCTCGTGAGCGCGCGTGCTTTCATCTCCGCGTAGACATCGGCCGGAAGGACCTCGTCGCCGGTGACGCCAAGAAGAAGCAGGCCGAGCCCGTCGTGGCCCGGCGGCAGTCCGCCGGAATAAGTGGGCCGAGGTACGCCGCGCTTTCGGTAGATCTCGGCAATTTTCTTCTCGGTCTCGTCGACTAGGCCCTTTTCGCGAATGTATTTCTCGCACTGCTGATCGATCGCGGCGTTCATGAAGAAGCCGAGCAGGAGTGAGGCGGGTCCATTGATCGTCATCGAGACGGACGTCGTCGGCGAGCAAAGATCAAAGCCCGAGTAGAGCTTCTTGGCGTCGTCGAGCGTGCAGATCGAGACGCCGGCGTTGCCGATTTTACCGAAGATGTCCGGGCGGTGGTGCGGGTCCTCGCCATAGAGCGTGACCGAGTCAAACGCGGTCGAGAGGCGGTGCGCGGGCATCCCGTGCGAGACGTAGTGGAAGCGACGGTTGGTGCGCTCAGGGCCGCCTTCGCCGGCAAACATGCGGGTCGGATCTTCGTTCTCGCGTTTGAACGGAAACACGCCGGCCGTGTAGGGGAACTCGCCCGGCAGGTTCTCTTGGAGCATCCACGAGAGCAGCTCTCCCCAGGACGTCGTGCGCGGCGGGATCACTTTCGGGATCTTGGTGCCCGACAGTGACTTCGTGTAGGTGGTGACCTTCACGTCTTTGCCACGCACGGGGTAGCTGTATTCGTCGGCTTCGAGGCGTTGCTTCTTGGCCGGCCATTCCTCGAGCGCTTTGAGGATGGGGCGCTCGAGCTTTTCCTCGAGTTCGGCGCGCTTCTTTTCGATCGCGGCCTTTACGGAGGCGTCCGCAACCGCGAGTGTTTCGGCGGCTTTCGCAAGCGACTGCACGCGATCGGCAATCTCCGATTGCGTCTTCGCCCAGGTGTTGTACCCACGCACGGTCTCGGAGATCTCCGAGAGGTAGCGGTTACGCGACGGCGGCAGGATGACGATCTTCTCGGAGGTTTCCTTCGTGAGTTCGGAGGACGGGATGAATGCGGTGCCTTTCTTTTCGTTCAGGCGTGCGAGGAGCGAGCGATAGACGCGTGTCATTCCCGGATCGTTGAACTGGGCGGCGATCGAGCCGTGGACCGGGAGGTCCTCGTCGGCCACCGTGAACAGCGTGCGCGAGCGCTTGAATTGCTTGCGCACGTCGCGAAGCGCATCGAGCGCGCCCTTGCGGTCAAACTTGTTGATGGCGATGACGTCGGCAAAATCGATCATGTCGATTTTCTCTAACTGGGTCGCTGCACCGTACTCAGGCGTCATCACGTAGAGGGAGACGTCGGAGTGCTCGATGATCTCCGTGTCGCTCTGACCGATCCCGGAAGTTTCGAGCACGATCAGGTCAAAGTCGGCGGACTTCAGGATCGAGACGGCTTCGCTCACGTATTTCGAGAGCGCGAGGTTGGATTGGCGGGTCGCCAGCGAGCGCATGTAGACGTTCGGGTGGTCGATCGCGTTCATCCGGATGCGGTCCCCGAGCAGGGCGCCCCCGGTTTTCCGTTTCGACGGATCGACCGAGAGGATCCCGATGGTTTTGTCAGGAAAATCCGTGAGAAACCGGCGCACGAACTCATCAATCAAAGACGACTTACCGGCGCCGCCGGTCCCGGTGATGCCGATGACAGGCGGGACGCGCGCGCCCGCAGGCTTCTTCTGAATCTCCGCGGGCGAATTTCCGTTCTCTGCCATCGTGATGAGGCGAGCGATGAGGTCATGAGAGCGTGGTCCGAAGTCCTTGAGGGACTTCGGCGGCATGGCGCCGAGATCAAAGTCGGACCTCTGCATGAGATCGTTGATCATGCCCTGAAGGCCGAGACTGCGGCCGTCATCGGGAGAATAGATGCGCGTGATCCCGGCTTGGTGAAGCTCTTCGGCTTCTTCTGGGAGGATGACGCCGCCGCCGCCACCGAAGATCCGGACGTGCGAATAGCCGCGCTCGTTCAGGAGTTCGCGGATGTAATTGAAGTATTCGACGTGGCCGCCCTGGTAGGAGGTGAGTGCAAGCGCATGAGCATCTTCTTGGATGGCGCAATTCACTAGCTCTTGCGCCGAACGATTGTGGCCCAGGTGGATCACTTCGGCGCCGGTGGCCTGAAGGATTCGGCGCATGACGTTGATGGCCGCGTCGTGTCCATCGAAGA
>JBEIOW010000446.1:0-2571 GCA_040377385.1 Bacteriovoracaceae bacterium
CACCGCGGTGGCGATGGGGAGGCGGAGCTCTTCGGGAAGCTCGGCTGATCGGATCGCGTTGCGAATGGCTTTCAGGGTGGTGCTGATCTGGGCGTTGGAGGTCGTGGGCGCTTCGATGGATCGAAGCTGGGTTTCAATCCAAGTGCCGAGCACGGTTCCGTTGGCGGTCCGTGCTGATTTGAGAAAGCGGGTGAAGTAGGAGATCGGGATCGCAATGCCGTCGGGAGTATTCTCCGGAGGAAGGAGGCGGCGCATGAACGCGAGGTTCGAGGCTTTGGCGCCGTAACGAGGGGTCGCGTTTTGCGAGAGACTTGAGAGGGGGACGATTTGCGTTTCTGTTTCGTCGATTCGCGGTTGCTGGCTCACGCGAATGCGCTTGAGTGCCAGAAGGTTACCGGTTTGCGCGGGCGTCAGCTCTTGCGCCAATTGCAAGCGGTACTCGCTGCCGTAATCCCCCGGTAGCGCGCCGGTAGCGGTCAGTACCACGGTTTTGCCTTCGTGGTTTCTCCAGGTTTTGTCGCGGAACGCAGCCGGATCATAGATCATGGGCGAACCTGACATCTGCATCAAGAGCGCGACGTGGCTGGCTGGAGAACTCTCGCTGGCTGAAACTACGGCGGCAACCGGCGGAATTTCGCGCGGAAGCTCTTCGATGACCAAGATGTCGGATTCCGAGAAGTCACCCGTATCCACGGCGGTCTTGAGTGCCGCGCGATCCAAGAAGCGCACGCGTCCAATGGCCCAGCCGTTGGAGTAAACAGTCACCTTGGCCATTTCCGCGGCGGGCACGAGCTCGAGGCCGGCGCTGCGGAGGCCATCGATTTGGGCGGTGAGCTTGGCGCGCTGCCCTTGGTAGGGGAGGTAGCGTAAAGCTGCGACATCAGCGACGCGGGTGCGGAGGAGGGTCTGGATTTCTCCCAGAATCGCGGGCGAGACAGGGTCGTGGCTCAAGACCTGGAAATCAGCATGGTACGACGACTGGCTGCCTGCCCCCGAGTTGTCGCGGGCAAACCCTGTCCGAAAAAAAAGCACGCCGAGGTAGACCTTGCGGCCCGCTGTATAGAGCGACACGCCATCGAGCGCCGCTGAAGTCATTCCTGCAAAGCCGGGTACGTGTTTCCTCAGTGCGTCCGCGTGAAACGGAAGTGCGTCGCGTTGAGAGTTCTGAAAGAGAATTTTCGTCGGGTTACCTTGCGCGTCCGGAAACACGGAGAACTTCATCCAGCCAGCGTAGGTCCCATTTCCATTGTTTGAAGTGTCCGTGTAGCGGGAGACCCATTCGCGATTGGGAAGTCGGTCGCGAACCTGCTCGTCAGCTGCGGGGGCGCGGGCACTGGAGCTCGGGCCGTGGGTGGCGCAGGAGCTGAGGCCGAGCGACGCGAGGAGCGGAATGAGGGATGCGAACCGAAAGATGAAAGCGATCGCGGTCCGGCATTCAGATGATTTCGTACGGCTTTGCATGTTGGTGGGGTCCCCTGGATCTCTATTAAAGCCGAAACAGGGAGTACTGGCGAGTCAAGTCGGCATAGATGCGGGCGTCGGAGATTTGACGAAAGGTGAGATGGCGAAGCGTTTGGAGTCCGACCGAGAGACCGCGGCTTAACGGGCACGCCGCGAGCCTGACGGTCGCGATTCGCCTCGCGGTCGACTGGGGACTCGCCTTGCGCTTTGTCGTGGCGAGATCAATAGGCCCTCGGCCTCGAGTTCGTTACGGATGACGTAGTGACGAGCTTCCATAAAAGCGCGGCCCCATTCCACGACTCGTGAATAAGCGAGCGAGTCCCAGAAGCGTTTACCAAACGGCTTGCCCTTGCGAGCACCGGTGACGAGACGCGCGGCCAGGCCCGAGAATTCCCGGAGAAATCCTTGAAACGCTTCTCGCGTCGGCGCTTTCACGAGCAGGTGGAGATGATTGCCAGCGTTGGCGCTCCGGTAAATGCGTACTTTCCAGCGGTGGGCGGTGCGGGCTTCGAGTTTCTTGAGACGGACTTGCGTGCCGGGCCGAAGCATCGAGAGTGCGCCGCGTGCGCAGTCGGCACGGAGGACAAGGTGGATCGCGCGTTTGGGATCCAAGGGGCGCGCGAGTTTGCGGCGGCCTTGCCGGAGGGAGCCGCCGTGTTCTTTGCGGGTCTCGTGGTAAGGGCCGAGATTGAATTCGGGCTGCTTCTTTCTCACGGGTTGGTTGTATTCTATTTGGCGTTTTGGATCTAGGGGCAATGTTATTTTCAATCACTTATGGGTTACCAAAAGCTCAGTTCTAAGATCATATTTTAGGAATTTGCGAGCGAATGCCGCAACAGCGACCCCATCATCGACTCGTCCTGCGACGTGATCACGAGCTCCCCGTCCGAGTGCATGAGCGTCCAGCGGTTGTCACGCGTGAGCGTAGCGGCGAGCTCCTTGAGGAAGCCTGGAGTGAAAGAAAAAACCTCGATCTCCTCGGCCCGGTGCACGGATTCACCGGCGCACTCGCGGATCAGCGTCAAAGGGTCTTTGTAAGTATAGACGCGGACCATTCGTGCGGCCTTAGCCGCCTTGTGCAGCCGGCGCGGTGCGGGGTTGCCGATCTCA
>JBEIOW010000092.1:0-7112 GCA_040377385.1 Bacteriovoracaceae bacterium
GTGTTTCATGCAGCTGCTTCAGGCGTTCGACTTGCGTGACTTTATGCCCGCGAAGATGAGGCTTGATGAAGATCAGAGCGCCCAGGCCGACGAGCAACGTACCGCCCATGACCGCCGCGAGGAAAACTTTGCTCGACTCGGCCCCTTCCCGCTTCTCGAACGCATAACCGCTGTGACCACTGTCTCGCTTGGGACGCTCCAGCGCGCGCTGATCGATGTAGCGATCAAACTTCAGCAGCGTCTCCCGGGGGTCCAGCCCGATGAAGCGGCAATAAGAACTGACGAAGCCCCGAATGAAGGGTTTCGCCGGCAGCTCTTCATAATCGTCCGCCTCGAGACTCTGGAGGATTTTAAGATTGATCCGAGTCGCGGCCGAGACCTGTTCGAGCGTCACGCCCTTCGCCGAACGCTTCTCACGCAAGTACGCTCCGAGAGCTTGCTCCGGTGGCGCACTGGACGAAGAGTCAGGAAAGTCGGTCGGATCAGAGGCCATGTCGGCGACAGTTCCTTAAGGAAGCTTGGAAAGGCTCAAAAAAGCCTGTTCCGCATAGGGTGAGTTGGGGAATAGATCACGAATTTCCAGATACTTTTTGCGAGCGAGTTCGAACTGACGACTGCGTTCGTAAGCCGTTGCGAGCGCCATGTGCCCTTCAACAAACGTCCCGCACTGCCGACGCGTGGAGTCCGCGTACTGCTGAATCGCCTCTTTGAAACGAGAGGACTTCATCTCGATGTGGCCGACAAAGTAGCGAGCTACACACGCATCAAACCCGCCCAACATGATGGCGCGGTTTAAAGAATCGCGCGCCTTTTCATCGTCGCCCGCGCGGTAGAAGAGGACTCCCAAGTTGGTCCACGCCTTGTAGCCATCGCGGAACAAGAGGTCCTCAGCGGCCAAGCGGAGATGTTTCTCGGCGAGCTCTCGCTTGCCCTGATCGAGATAAATTTTCCCGAGCATATTGTGAGCGGGGCTGTATTTCGGATCCAGCTGGAGCGAACGCTTCAAGCTCGTCTCCGCCAGCGAAAAATCTTTCCGGTAGTAGAAGGACGTCGCCCGCACAAAGTGCAAGGCAGCGGACTTGGGAACCTCTTTCTCGGCGTCATTGAGAAGCTGGAGCGCGCCCACGATATCGCCTTCGCTGTTGGCGCCATCGGCAGCTCGAATCAGCAGATCTCCGCGACTGGGCTTGTCGTCCGACATCACCGCTCCGGCACTCGACTTAGGCGCGCTGGAGCAGGCAGTCAGGGACATCGCTGCAAGCCCTCCGGCCAGGGTGATCAGGCCGGTCATCTTTCGCAGGTTCATGGATAGCGTCATTAGGTCTTAGCTCCCGATCTCTAAGGGTAAATTCCCGAGCAGATCGGTGTCAATTGCGGCGACGCAGGAGCGCCACGCTTTCGAGATGAGGGGTTTGGGGGAAAAAGTCGAAAAACGCTAATCTCACCGGCTCAAATCCATGGCGGACCCAGCGACCTACGTCTCGAGCCCAGCTGTCGGGATCGCAGCCGACCGCCAAAATTTCATCGCAGTGAAGTTTCTTCATCGATTCTACGATCGACGTGATTTTAGGACCGCAGCCTTCCCGAGGAGGATCCAAAATGGCTGAAGTCGCACGAGTACGGTCCAGCTCGGGAATGCGTTCGATCTTGCGCGTCTCCCCTTTCAGCCATTGCGCGACGTCGGCACGATGGAAGAGCAGATTCTTGGGAGCGTCCGCCGGTCGTCCCTGAGCGCCGGGAGAACCTGTATCGACACAATCGATCCGGCTCATGCGTTCAGCCAGTGACCAAGAAAGGTTCCCCGCTCCCCCGAAAAGGTCATAGAGATGCCGATCCGGCGTGAGGTGCTCGCTCACCCAATCCCTGAGGCGCGCGTTCTGCTCATCGTTGACCTGACGGAATCCACCTGCGGCATGGCGAGAGTTCCAGATCCATCGCACCTGTCCGTCGCCTAAGACCTCAATCTCAACCTTGTAGTCGTCCCGTGTGGCGGCCTCTTCCCGAAGCTTGGGTAATGCGGCGTTGATCTCCGGGCGAGCGACCGGACAGCTTTCGATGGCGACGCCATCGCGACTTCGCCTAGCAAAAAAACCGAAAGTTTCGCGGTGGCCGCGCAGCTGGATCCGGTTGCGATAGCCGTATTCTTCACGGGCGGGGAATTCATCCGTCGGAAGCGAAAGATCGGGCGTCAGCACGCCCACGCGAGTCAGCGCGTGCAGGGCGCCACTTTTCTTGACCCGCCACTGCTCAGGATAGGGGAGATGCTGCCACTGGCAACCTCCGCATCGACCAAAGACCGGACACCGAGGCTCCACTCTTCCCGGAGAAGGTTCCAAAAGCTCAAGCAAGTCGGCATGGGCGTAGCGGCCCTCATCCTTCCAAATCCTCGCTCGGACGCGATCCCCCGGTGCCGTTAAGGGAACGAAAATCGCCTTGCCGGATTCCGTGCGTGCCACGCCGGCACCCCCACGACTCAGATCGACGATCGTGAGCTCTAGGTCGGGGGCTAAACTGGAGTCTTGGCTGACCTGGGAAGACGGATTTGCCACGCTGCTTCTTTACGGGTGCTCGTCACGATTGTCCAGAGACCCGGCCTATCCCGCGGCAAGCCTTTCGTTCTATTGCTTCCACGCACCGGATCAGGTAGCCAAAGAGGACTCCCGCATGTCCAAAAATATCCGAAATTTCTGCATTATCGCGCACATCGACCACGGCAAATCCACGCTGGCCGATCGGCTTTTGGAACGTACCGGCACCGTCACGAAACGGGAGATGGAATCCCAGTTTCTCGACAACATGGACCTCGAGCGCGAACGTGGAATCACGATCAAAGCGCAGAGCGTTCGACTCAACTACAAAGCCAAAGATGGTCAGACGTACATCTTCAACCTGATCGATACGCCCGGACACGTCGACTTCACCTACGAAGTCTCGCGTTCGCTCGCCGCGTGCGAAGGTGCGATTCTCGTCGTCGATGCCTCACAAGGGGTTGAAGCGCAGACGCTTGCCAACGTCTTCATGGCGCTCGACATCAACCTGGAAGTTTTCCCCGCCATCAACAAAATCGATCTGCCTTCGGCCGACCCAGATCGCGTGATCAAGGAAATCGACGATGTGATCGGCCTCGTCGACACCACGCGCGCGGTGATGTGCTCAGCGAAGTCCGGCATCGGCATCGACGACATTCTGGAAGCGGTGGTGAAGTACTTCCCGCCGCCGAAGGATGCCGACAATGATCCACTACGCGCCCTCATTTTCGACAGCTGGTTTGACCCTTACCAAGGTGTGGTCGCACTTTGCCGCGTCTTCGAAGGAAAGATTACCAAAGGAACCCGCATCCGCCTCCACCACGTGGGCAAGGAATTCGAAGTCCTGCGCGTCGGCACGTTCACTCCGAAATTCATGGACGTGAACGAAATCGCGAGCGGCGAAGTCGGAGCGATCGTCTGCGGGATCCGCGACGTGCGCGATATGAAGGTCGGCGATACCGTGATGGACGCGGGCCGGCCCTCTCAAGAGCCGCTTGGCGGTTTCAAAGAAGCCAAGCCGATGGTTTTCTGCGGCGTCTATCCGATCGACACCGACAAGTACAAAGACCTGAAAGAGGCTTTGGAAAAGCTCCGGTTGAACGATTCGGCGATTACGTTTGAACCCGAAACATCCAGCGCTCTCGGCTTTGGATTCCGCTGCGGGTTCTTAGGTCTCCTCCACATGGACGTCGTCCAGGAGCGGCTCGAGCGCGAGTACAATCTCGACCTCATCACGACCGCCCCGAGCGTGATCTACAAAGTCACCAAGACCAACGGCGAGTTCCTGCTCATCGACAACCCGGCCAAACTTCCCGATCAGACCCTGATCGAGCTCATCGAAGAACCCTACATCAAGATGGTCGTTCATATGCCCTCCGAGTACGTGGGCGCGGTGATGACGCTATTGAACGAACGCCGCGGGATTCAAGAGAAGCTCGACTACGTGACCGCCGACCGCGTTTCGCTCCACTACGAATTACCGCTCAACGAGATGGTTTTCGATTTCTTCGATCGCCTGAAGTCCTCAACCAAGGGCTACGCTTCGATGGATTACGAGCTGACGGACTATCGCCCGGCTGACCTCATCAAGCTGGACGTGCTCATCAACAGTGAGCCCGTCGATGCCCTATCCCTCATCATCCATCGCGACAAAGCGGCCACACGCGGCCGTGACCTCGTGAAGAAGATGAAGGAACTGATCGATCGCCAGATGTTCGAGATCGCGATCCAGGCCGCCATCGGATCCAAGATCGTCGCGCGCGAGACCATTTCCGCGCTTCGAAAGAACGTCACCGCCAAGTGCTACGGCGGCGACATCAGCCGGAAGCGCAAGCTTCTCGAAAAACAGAAAGAAGGAAAGAAGCGCATGAAGGCCGTGGGATCTGTCGAGATCCCGCAGGAGGCCTTCCTCGCCGTCCTGAAGGTGGAATGACCCAGCCGAGCCTCCGCACTCTCTTCCGCGACTACGGGCTCACGATCGCCGGAGCCGTCCTCTTGGCATTGGCTATCCGTTTTTTCCTCATCGAAGCCTACAAAATTCCAGGCGCGGCCATGCGGCCTGCTCTGCTCCCGGGCGACACGCTTTTTGTAGCAAAAGCTGCATTCGGAATGCGGATGCCGGGCAATGCCGCCCCTTTCACCGAAGGACGAATGCCCCGCTACGGCGAAGTCGTCGTCTACCAGCACCCGGGCGATGTTCCGCGCGACTCCATCAAGCGAGTGCTCGGTCTTCCCGGCGATACCGTCGAGATGACTCGCGGACGCCTGAAGCTGAACGGGAAAGAAGTGTCCCTGAGCGAACGGAGCGACTCCAATTGCGGGACCGAGACGCTCGAGGCTCGTGACGGAACTCTCCCTCCGAAGGTGTTCACCGTCTGCTGGGAAGCCCCGCTTCCGGAACCGATGACGACTCGAACGCTGGGCCCAAGCGAGATCCTTCTCGCCGCCGACTCCCGAAGTCAGAGTTACGAAGGACGACGCCAACCCCCATGGGTCGTCATCCCGCTTTCCGCACTACGGGGCAGTGCGCTTTGGATTTGGTTGTCCGTGGAGCCAGAACGCGGCGCGGGCGGAACGCTCTTCGCCCGAATGCGGTTTGAGCGCATGTTCAAGCCGGTAGAATGATTTCGCAGGAGAATCGGCCATGACGAAGAAAAACAAGAAGTCATCCGTCCTCAAGGGGCCCCGCTTGCCGGCTCCGGATACGAGCCGACACCTGCTCGGGATCGCGGACCTGCCTAAAGCACGGATCGAGTTTCTTTTGGATGCCGCGCGCGCGCTTCGCCTGTCGATGGAAGCGGGCCAAGTGCCCCCGCTCCTGCAAGGCAAGACGATCGTCAATCTCTTCTACGAAAACTCCACGCGGACCCGCATGAGCTTTGAAGTCGCCGTCAGACGCCTCGGAGGCTCGCTCCTCAACTTCGCGGCCGGAGGCTCGAGCGTACAAAAAGGCGAGACGCTTCTCGACACCGCCAAAAATATCCTCGCGTTGAGCGCACACGGGCTCGTTATCCGCCATGCCTCCTCGGGCAGCCCAGGGTTTCTCGCCCGGCACGTTTCCATTCCCGTCATCAACGCCGGCGACGGTTTTCATGAGCATCCAACTCAGGCTCTCCTCGATGCCTTCACGATCCGCGAGAAGCTCGGCGCTCTCGCCGGCAAACGCGTGTTGATTCTCGGTGATATCGCCCACTCTCGCGTCGCGCGCTCCAACATCCACTTGCTTCGAAAGATGGGCGCCAAAGTTGCTGTCTGCGGTCCACCGACTCTGCTCCCACCGAATGTCGGCGCCCTCAAATGCGAACGCGCCTTCCGTCCCGAGGAGCTACTTCCCCGCGCGGACGTCGTGATGGCGCTTCGGATCCAGTTCGAGCGGCAGAATTTCGCGCGGCAGGTCCCTTCAAAAAGCGAGTACGCCTCGATCTGGGGTCTGAGTGCCGCACGCGGCAAACTCCTCAAAAAGGACGCGATCCTCCTGCATCCCGGTCCGATCAACCGTGGCCTTGAGATCGATCCGCAGGTCGCCGATGGGCCGCACTCCCTCGTGCTCGACCAAGTCTCCAACGGCGTCGCCGTGCGAATGGCCGTGTTGGCGTCGCTCGTGAATCCGGACGGACTCCACACTTTCTTGACGACCAAAAAACGCAGCCCAAAGGACAAGCGATGAAGAAGAACTCCGAGAAGCCCGGCACGCTCTTGATTCGGCGGGGAAAGATCATCGATCCCTCTCAGGGAAAAAGCGTCTTGGGCGACCTTCTCATCGAGGATGGCAAGATCGCCGCGATCGATGGACCTGGAAAGATTCCCGAGTCCCGCGCCGAACGCACGATCGATGCGCAGGGCTGGTGGGTGCTGCCGGGACTGATCGACGTGCACGTTCACCTGCGTGAGCCGGGGCTCGAATATAAGGAAACGATTGAGTCCGGAACCCGCGCCGCGGTCGCGGGAGGCTTCACTTCCGTCGCCTGTATGGCCAATACGCAGCCCGTAAACGATTCCGCTCACATCACCGCTTTCATCCGGGAACGCGCGCGAGAAACCGCCAGCTGCCGCGTCCACATCGTGGGCGCCGTGACCAAAGGTCTGGAGGGCCAAGAACTCGCCGAGATTGGCGGCATGATTCGCGAAGGCGCGGTCGCGCTTTCCGACGACGGCATGCCGGTGATGAACAGCTATGTGATGCGAAAGGCGCTCGATTACGCCAAGGCCTTCGGCGTCCCGATCATCAGCCACGCCGAGGACTGGAACCTGGTTGCCGGCGGAGTGATGAACGAAGGCGCGCTCTCAAACGAACTCGGCCTCCGCGGCAACCCCGCGGCCGCCGAAGAGATCATGGTCGCGCGCGAAATCGCGCTCTGCCGCCTGACTAAATCCCCAATCCACATCGCGCACCTCTCGGCGAAAGTGGCGATCGAACACGTCCGTCGCGCCAAGAACGATGGCCTGCCGATCACCGCCGAAGCCAGCCCGCACCACCTTCAGCTCACCGAAGAGTGCCTGCGCACGTTCGACCCGAACTACAAAATGGCCCCACCCCTCCGGACAGAAGAAGACGTCGATGCTCTCCGGCAAGCACTCGCCGAA
>JBEIOW010000495.1:0-2240 GCA_040377385.1 Bacteriovoracaceae bacterium
AGCGAGGCCTCCATCTTGGACGTGAAGCCCAGATCCACGAGCTGATCAAAATGTTTTTCGAGCAGCTGCACGACAGCCATGCCCGTGAAAGAAGGAACCAGCGCGTTGGCGACCTTGCGAACGTAATCGCGATCCACGAGCGTCCCGATCACCGAGGCGTAAGTCGACGGACGGCCGATGCCGGCCTTTTCCATCCCCTGAACAAGCGAGGCTTCCGTGTAGCGCGGCGGTGGCTTGGTCTCGTGCTCCTGCGGATCCACGAGAGTCGGCGCGAGCTTCGAGCCTTCCTGCATGGGCGGGAGCATCACTTCGCGGTCTTCGAGCGCGGCCTCCGGAGAATCCGCCCCTTCAACGTAAGCGCGAATAAAACCGGGAAAAAGAATGCGCGAACCATTGGCCTGAAAGACCGTGTTGGCGGCCGCGATCTTCACGCTCATCGAGCGCTTTTTGGCCTCGGCCATCTGAGAGGCGACCGTGCGCTTCCAGATCAACTCGTACAGAGCGAGATCCCGACCCGCGAGGCCTGTATCTTTAGGATGCGTGAACTCCGCACCGGCGGGACGAATGGCTTCGTGGGCCTCTTGCGCGCCCTTTTGCTTGGCCGAGAACTGACGCGGCTCGGGCGAGAGGTATTCCTGCCCGTACAAATCCTTCACGGCGTCGCGTGCGGCGCGGATGGCTTCCTGCGAAAGATTCGGCGAGTCCGTTCGCATGTAAGTAATGAGACCTTCTTCGTAGAGGCCCTGCGCGGTCCGCATCGCATCTTTGGCGGTCATGCCGAGCTTGCGGTTGGCTTCTTGCTGAAGAGTCGAGGTGATGAACGGAGGCGAGGGCCGCGAAGTCACGTCGCGCTCTTCGATCGACTGAACTTTCCACTCCGCCTTTTCGAGCGACTTGGAAATCGACTTGGCCGCAGCTTCATCCAAAACTCGAACCGTTTTGCCTTCGCTCAGCTTGCCGGTCGTTTCGTCGAAGTCCTTGCCGCTCGCGATGCGAGTGCCGTCGACCGTGAGGAGCTTGGCTTCAAAGACGTCGGCGGGACCTTGCGACAACTTCAGCTGCGCTTGGATGTCCCAGTAGTTGGCCTGAAGGAAGCGCATGCGTTCGCGTTCGCGGTCCGCGATCATGCGGAGCGCGACACTCTGAACGCGCCCAGCCGAAAGCCCGTAAGCGATCTTTTTCCAGATCAGCGGCGAGAGAGTATAGCCCACCAGGCGATCCAAGGTGCGGCGCGTCTCTTGGGCGCGGACGAGTCGCATGTCGATCTCACGCGTATTCTGCAGCGCCTCTTCAATGGCCTTCTTCGTAATCTCGTGGAAGACCATTCGGTGCACGGGCACCTTAGGCTTCAGAAGCTCCAGCAGATGCCAGGAAATGCTCTCTCCCTCGCGGTCTTCGTCAGTTGCGAGATAGAGTTCATCTACTTCTTTAAGTTTGCGCCGCAGGTCGGCGATGATCTTCGACTTGCCCTTAGGGACGATATAGAGCGGCTCAAACCCCTGCTCGACGTTGATGCCGACCTTGGTCCAGGCTTGTTCCTTGAGATCTTTCGGAATATCCGCCGCAGATTGCGGAAGGTCCCTGACGTGGCCCATGCTGGCCTCGACCATGAAATTCTTAGGCAGGAATTTCCGGATCGTCTTCGCCTTCGTAGGCGACTCAACGATAACGAGCGCGCTTTTTGCCATAGGTACTGCCAGAAGCTTAGCATGATCCAGTTGTCGTTCCAGACTGTTTTACATGTATACTCAGGGGAACAAAGGACCGACGCGCGTGAAATCTCAGAAAAAGAGCCCAAAAGCCGCCGCAAAACCCACTGCTCTCGCGAAGAAAAAATCCGCGCCGGCACCCAAGAAAGCCGCGCCACTGATGACAAAAGCGATGACCAAGAAGAGCAAACCCGCCCCCGCGCCCGCTCCACAAAAGCCTGTCGCTCCCGCTCCGCAGAAGGCCGCTGCGCCCGATGCGGCAATGGCCAAGCCCGGTCGAGCGAAAGGCGGACGTCGCGCCGCGCTCGCCAACGCCACCGGCTACGCTGCACAAGCGCTGGCCTACTCGAGTGAGTCTCGCACCAAATCGCAGCTCTGCCGCGTGATCGGTTGCACCCAGCATATTGAAGCCACCTTGGGCAAAGGAACCGAAATCGTTCCAAGTGGAAGCTGGCTTGTTCAGGGGAGCACTGGTTTGTGGATTGTTGTTCACGAACTGAAAGCGTCGGCCGTACCAGGCAGAGTCAGTCG
>JBEIOW010000038.1:0-9664 GCA_040377385.1 Bacteriovoracaceae bacterium
CCAACCGATGCGAGAGATTGAGCATCGGAGCGAGCTGGGAGAGCGCCTCTTCGAGCTGGTACGCCTTGACGGTCAGCACGACCCAAGATTTGTCGGGAAGCTTGCCGCGGCCCACGGCCGAGAACGGAACTTCTACCGGCAACTGCGGTCCGGTCTCAGCACTCGTGATGCGAAGAGAAAGTCTTTGAGGTCCGCTCTTCTCGGGTCGTCCCCAAAGGGTCGCGCGCTCACCGCAACCGACGAAACTCGCGGCGAGAAACGGGCCGAGCGCTCCGCTTCCGATGATCGCGATGGGACGATTGATGAAGCGGTTCATGAGCGACTCAGGCTTTGAGGGAGTCGAGGCCTTGAGTCGAATCGAGTTCGGCGAGCTGCTGGTAGCCCCCGATCAGGCGATCCCCGTGAAAAATCTGCGGCATCGTCTTCATGCCGGAGCGCTTTTCGAGCGCGGTCCAGGCGGCGTCATCGTCTTCTCCGAGACGCATCTCTTCATAGGGAATCCCTTTCTGCTTCAAAAGCGCCTTGGCGCGTTCACAGTAGGGACAATGCTGCATGGTATAGACGGTGACTTTGGACATCGACCTATTCAAACACGTCCGCCCGCAAGTTCACACTGCCCCTAAATGCCGGCGTAGAGAAAAATTTCCTGACGGTGCTGCGAGAGCTGCTTGGCGAAGACCCGTTTCATTCCCCAGTCCTTCCGAACCTGAGCGAGGATCTCGGGTATGTGCTCGGCGAACACGGGGTCCGTGAACTTCAAAGTGAGACCTACTCCCAAAAGACCCCGCGACTTCAGCTCCGGCAACCATTTGGCAGTGAGCTGAAGGGTTTTGGTGGGGTCGATGTTCATATCGCTCAGCAACCAGTGCACTTGTCCCTCATTCTCGGCATTGAGTTCATGCGGTTGGAGACTGCCGGCCAGCTTGCGGAGGAACCGAAACTTCAGCCGGCGTTTCATCGCCTCAAACTCCACCTGCGGATCCATCTCTCCCGGATCTACCCCGATGACGTGCAGTCCTTGTTCGAGCAGCGCCACGCAAGCGCCACCCGGAGAACTCCCCCACTCCATCGCCACCTGCCCGGGCTTGAGCGGCGCACGGGCCCAAGAGAAAGCTTCACGGCACTTCACGTAAGCGCGCGAAGGAACCGTGTGGTCGGGCCACGGATACTCTGCGCCCTCCACTGCGATGCGACTCGGTCCATGCCGATGCACGCCAAACCAGACCTCTCCGGGCTGAACGAGAATCGCCGAGAACACTGGCTGCCCGTCCTGCGCACGCCCCCCACGCGAAGACTCGGCGGCGATCCCGCGGGCCTGAAACTCCGAGACGAGGCGCGCGCGCCACTCTTCAACTTCCGCGTCGGGCTCTGATTCTGGAGGCCGGGACGCCGGGAGCTGATCCCGGCGGCGCCAAACCTGGATCGCCCACGGCCGTGACTCGGCCAGTAGGGCCGGGAGCCACGCCTCCCAGTCGAGCGACTTGCCCAGCGACAATCCCCAGGCCCGCGCAAAGACGGATTCCAGAGGCGCCTGCCAATCGATCGAGCCCCCGTCCGCTTGCTTAAACGTGACAAAACCTGGACGCGAATAGCCGAACCGAAGATCGGGACGGACTCGCGCGAGCTCCGTCTTGAGCGTGGCTTCCGCGCCGGCCTGACAGGTCGTCCAAAGATAGGGGGAGGTAAACATCGAGGAGGGTTCTCGCATTTTTTCCGTCCTCCGGGAAGGCTGACAACGGTAGAGTGGGTTTCGATGAAAACCCTCCCTACCCTCGGCCTTCGGCACGTCGCCCTGAACGTCCCTGATCCCCAGCGCGCTAAGGAGTTCTATTGCCGCGTTCTCCAGATGCAGGTCGAGTGGGAACCCGATCCGGATAACATTTACCTCACGAGCGGTGGTCTCGATAACCTCGCCATCCATCGCGCAGCTCCCGAGGTCAACCTCGATGGACTCGACCGCTTGGACCACCTCGGCTTTGCCCTACCGACGATGGAAGCCGTCGACCAGTGGTACGCGTGGATCCAAAAACAGCCCGACGCGAAGATCGTGAAGGAGCCTAAAACTCATCGCGACGGCGCGCGCTCGTTCTACTTTCAAGATCCTGATCGCGTTGTCACTCAGATGATCTTCCATCCGCCGATCGCCGCCCGGGAATCGAAATGAAGGCGCTCGGCGCCCTCCTTCTGACCCCGCTACTTTCTGTCGGTGGGAACGCCCATGCCTTTGACCTGCCACCCCTCTTTGGTGGGGCTCCCCAGCAAGGCAAAACGATCTTGAGATGGAGCCCGCAATTTGAGGACAGCCTGCACCGCGAGCAAGCTTCGCTCAGTCTCCCGCTTTATCAGGATGATGAAACCCTGGTGAGCTTCGGCGCAAAAGGCAGCTGGCTCGACTTCACCGACGCGCCGGCGCCGCTCGACGACCTCTACGATGTTCAAGGCTCCCTCACTTACAGCCGAAATCTCGCGGATGGCGGAACCTGGGGCGCCACCGTGGCCGCGCAATCCGCATCCGATCAGCCCTTTGCCGACCGATCCGTCAGCGCGGGCAACGTCACGGGTTTTTACGCCTTCAAGCCGGCCGCAAAACATCAGTGGTCTCTCTTCTTGGTCTATTCCACGCGCCGGACGTTTGGCGCAGGAATTCCTCTGCCGGGATTTGCCTATAGCTACTTCCCGACGCCAGACTTCCGTGCGGTGTTTGGGCTTCCGTTTGGATTCATCCGATGGAAGTTCGCTGAACGGTGGACGTTCAGTGGATTCGTGGTTCTTCCGGTCACCGCGCGCGGCTCGATCGGCTACACGGTCTTTGGGCCGGCGCAAATCTACCTGGGTGCGGAATTCGTTCGACAGAACTTCTGGTTAAAAGGCCGGGCGAACGAAGACGAACGCCTCTTCTTCGACGACTCAAGGGTCTTCCTTGGGGCGCGCTCACCCATCAGTCGTGTTTTTTATCTCGAGATTGAAGCGGGGTTGGCGCTCGACCGTCGATTCGGCCAGAGCACGGAAACTTTCGCCCGTTGGAAGAATGCCCAGAGCCTGGGAGGCGGATTCACATCACGATTGGGAGTGACTGCCTCTTTCTAATCGCGAGCCGCTCGCCCTCAGGCGAGCGATATCGGCTTCTGAATGGAGTCGCGTAGGAAGCCTTCAAGGAAAGCGTACAGCTCGATCCCCTGGCCTTTGTCGTCCATCCAGACGGACTTCTCCGCGTCCCAGTTGAAGTGAAGGGCGCGGCCTTGGGACGCCAACGCAAGCCAGAGCTGGCGCACGGAGGGCTGCGCGCTCAGGATCGTGCGGGCCCCGTTTCCGAACTGAATCGTCAACGCACCGAACTGCTGATCACACTCGAGAAGATCCGGATCCTCGTTTTCGAGCGCACGGTCGATCCGGTCGAAGGTTTCCTGGATCTTCTGGCGATACTGCGTCTCGTCCATCATGGCTTGCTTTACCTCAAACGGGCCCTCGGTTAAAGTCGTGGACCTATGACGACCTCGAACTGCCCCTGCGGCAACCCGAAATCCCTCGCCGAATGCTGCCAACCCTTCCTCTCCGGGAAGAAAAAGCCCCAAACGACCGAGGAGCTGCTGCGCTCGCGCTATACGGCGTTCACCCAGGGCAACGTGGACTACATTCTGGCCACTCACCACTCCAAGACGCAAGATCAGGTCGAGCGGAACGAGATCGAAGACTGGGCCAAGAACTCCAAATGGGAAGGACTCGAGATCCACGGCAAGCATCTCGGCGAAGCCAAGGACACCGAAGGCCAGATTGTCTTCGTCGCTCGCTACGAATCCCAGGGCAAAGCCTTCGAACACGGTGAGCATAGCTTCTTCGAGAAAGAGAACGGCGACTGGAAGTTCGTCGACGCTCGTCCCCTGAAGACGGGCCCGATCACGCGCGAAGGGCCAAAAGTCGGCCGTAATGATCCCTGCGCCTGTGGCAGCGGCAAGAAATTCAAGAAGTGCTGCGCGGCCGCGTAAAAGATCGCGAAAGCTGGCTCGATCGACTTCTCGCCCTCTTTCGGGAGCTGGAGAAATACGTCGATCGCCCTTGGTATATTCCGCTCTTAGGAGCGCTTGCGGCCCTGGATCTTTTCGTCACCGTCATCCCCACCGATGGACTCGTCATCTCCGCGGCACTTCTAAAGCCTCGGCGCTGGGTGGCCATCGCGGTTGCGGTTTCCGTGGGCTCAACCCTCGGCGCCATCGGGCTCGCCGGCGCGATCGACTACTGGGGTGAGGCTTGGGTTCGCGAGACGTTCCCCTTGGCCTTCCAAGGGCAAGCCTGGCAGACGGCTTCCACTTTCCTCGAAAATTACGGGGGCTGGGCGATGTACTTCTTCGCGGCAGGCCCCCTCCCCCTCCAGCCGGCAGTCATCGTCTGCGCGCTCTCGCCCATGTCAGTGATGTCCATGGCGCTGTGGATGCTTGCCGGTCGATTGACGAAGTACCTGCTCTTTGCTTGGGGCGCGTCGCACGGCGCGAGCTGGATGAAGAAGCTGCGTCCCGCGCAGAAGGAGTTTGAGTCGCTCCATCCGAACAAAGACCCTTCCTCGCCGCCGCCGACCTAATCAGACTTCGACGATCTCGATCTTACGATCCTTCACGCGCAGCGCGCGCTTGCCGTCGATCAAAGCGAGGAGCTCTTCGCCCACGAGCTTGGAAGCGCCCTGGGTGAGCAATCCGGCCTGAACGAGCTCTTCGGGAGATTTTGCGCCCGAGCGCAACACCGCGAGCAGCTGGCCCACGGTGAGCAGGTGCTTGGTCGCGACCTTGTGCTTGGTCGACAGGATGCCGAGATAGCACTTGAGCACTTCCATGATCTGGGATTCTTCGTCGGTGGCGACTTCATTTCGCGGAAAGCGCGGCGCCACGACATCGGTGGCTTCCACACCCCGGCGAATCGCGGCGAGCAGCGCTTCGCCCGTATTCTTAATCTCGCCCTTGGAGAGCCCCCGGAACGCGCTCAGATGAGTCATGTCTTTCGGGCGCACATTGGCTAGATCCACGAGCACGTGATCATCGGCGACCCAGCGGCGAGGAAGATTGAGGAGACGGACGCGGTCTTCGCGCCACTTCACGAGTTCCAGCAGGGCCGCGTATCCCTTTTTGTCGAGACGACCGCTCTTGGCGAGCCGTTGCGCGATGTCTTCAGGACTCGAATCGTAGACCTTCGGATCTTCGGTGCGGCTCGTGAGCTCCATCGCCCACTCTCGCCGACCTTCGCGATCCAGATGGCTCAAGAGCTTCTCGCCGAGTTCCACCAGGTACTGCACATCGGCGAGCGCGTAATCAATCAGCTGAACCGGCAGCGGCCGCACAGTCCAATCGGTGCGCGCATGACCTTTTGCGATCGAGACGCCCATGAAGGACTTGAGAAGGTTGCCCAGGCCCACCGCCTCGCCATAGCCGCAAAGCGCAGCGCCCACCGAGGTATCGAAGGTCGGGGTCGCGAGCGTACCGAAGGCCGTATAGATGCACTCTTGGTCGCCCTGAGCGGCGTGCAGGATCTTGAGAATTCCAGGATCGGTGAAGACGTCCATGAGCGGCGCGATGCCGTCCTTGGATTTGCCTTTGCCGAGGAAGGCTTGCGCGTCCACGATCCACGAATCGTTGCGCGTGGCGACCTGGATGATCTCCACTTTGGGATAGAAGGTGCTCTCCCGGATGAACTCGGTATCGAAAGCGATGACTTTCTCTTTGCGGAGTTCGTCGACGAGGGCGCGGACTTGTTCTGCGGTCTGAATCAGATCTCGGTGCAGTTGCATTTCAGTAAGGGTCTCGGCCCCTACCTTATCACGCGGCGTGGGCGATGGCTTCTGCGGAGACCTGGAAAACGCGGACCCGGACTTGGGCCACGGGACCCGCGAGGATGAAGTCGGTCTTGTCGGGATCCTCGCGGAACAGGCGGAACGCAAAATCCGCGATAATCTTCGAGGCTTCCGTCTCGGACTTCTGGAAGGACTCGATCTTGAGTTTGGATTTGAGCCACTGCACGCCGTGAGCTTGGATTTCCGGCCTTACGGCGGGCTGGGAGAGGAGCCGTTCGACGTAATCACCGAACTCCTCGTCCTCTTCCTGCTGACGCTGTCGATGAGCGTAAATCAGCTCAAGAGGCTCCTTCATGCGCTCCTGGAGCGCCTCTTCAAGGAGGGTGATTTCGAGGTCATCGGAAAGCTGCTCAAGCAACACCGGCTGCCCTTCTTTCAGGGCAACGACGAGCGCAACGGTTCCGGTCTTTAAGGTGTTTTTGGAGGTCGTCATAGTGATTTTCGGGTCCAGCTTCTACCTGACTCTTCGGATCAGGTACCTCCTCGGGCAAGGGATTTAACAATTCCGAACGGAAATCGACCTAGGTCCCGCCGGACCTCCCTCTTCGCGCTCGCCAAGCCCGCCAGGCTCAGGCAAAAAGCTTGGACGCCTATGGCCACTCCCGCCGAAAAACTGCAGCAAGAGGTCACCCGACGCCGGACGTTCGCGATTATCTCGCACCCCGACGCCGGCAAGACGACGCTTACCGAAAAGCTCCTCCTCTATGGCGGCGCGATCCACCTGGCCGGAGCCGTCAAAGCTAAGGCCAACCAGCGCAATACGACTTCCGACTGGATGGAGATTGAGCGCCAGCGTGGGATCTCGATTTCGACGTCCGTGCTCCAATTCGAGTATCAGGGACACCAGATCAATCTGCTCGATACTCCGGGCCACAAAGACTTCTCGGAAGACACCTACCGCACGCTGACCGCCGCCGACGCGGCCGTCATGCTGATCGACGCCGCCAAAGGCGTCGAGCCGCAGACGCGCAAACTCTTCGAAGTGTGCCGTATGCGCGGTCTGCCGATCTTCACGTTCATGAACAAGCTCGATCGCCCATCGCGCGAACCCATGGACTTGCTCGACGAGCTCGAAAAGGTCCTCGGCATCCGCTCAGTCCCGATGAGCTGGCCGATCGGCATGGGCGACCGCTTCCGCGGCGTCTACGACCGCCAGTCCAAAGAGATGCTCTTGTTCCAGTCCGAAGGCGAAGCCAACGTGAAGCGCCGGCTTGCGTCCGTTCCGGTGACGAACTTCGACGATCCGGAATTCTTGAAGCTCCTCGGCGGCCCCCGCGAAGACGAGTACGAAGCGCGTGAGCTGCTGGACACCTTCAAGCAGGAAGCTGAACTCCTCGAGATGGCGGGGGATGCGTTCGACCACAAACGCGTGCTCGCCGGCGAGCTGACGCCGGTGTTCTTCGGCTCGGCGATGAACAACTTCGGCGTCGAACGGTTCCTTCAGCGTTTCATCAGTTACGCGCCCTCGCCCGTCGCGCGGAAATCCACGCAAGGACTCATCCCGCCGACGGATCCGAAGTTCAGCGGATTCTTTTTCAAGATTCAAGCGAACATGGATCCCGCTCACCGCGACCGCGTGGCCTTCCTCCGAGTTTGCTCCGGGAAGTTTGAACGCGGAATGGAAGCCAAGCACACGCGGATCGACAAAACGATCAAGCTCTCCAAGCCTCTCAACTTTTTTGCGCAAGAACGCGTGATCATCGACGAAGCCTGGCCAGGCGACATCGTCGGCATGCTCGACACCACGGGCGAGTTGCGCATCGGCGACACCCTTTGCGAGAAAGGGAACTTCGAGTACGAAGGCGTCCCGCGCTTCTCACCCGAGCACTTCGCCCAAGTCGTGATCAAAGACCCGATGAAGCGCAAGCAGCTCCAAAAAGGACTCGAGCAGCTCTCCGAAGAAGGCGTCGTGCAGATTTATCGCCAACGCGGCATGGGTGACAAAGATCCCGTGCTCGGCGCGGTCGGCGCGCTCCAATTCGAAGTTCTCCAAGCGCGCCTCAAGGCCGAGTACACGGTCGACGTGAAGATCGAGAAGATGGGCTTCGTGCACGCCCGCTGGGTCACTGGGCCTAATCTCGATACGGATTTCTTTGAGCGCCGCGAAGACTCGCGTTGCCTAGAAGACCGGGACGGTTATCCAGTTATCCTCTTCAAATCCGACTGGTCCCTGCGCTGGGCGCAGGAGAACTACAAGGACCTCCAGTTCCTCACGAATTCCCCGCGTGAGCTGCCCACCGTCACGGGACAGTAGTCGATATTCTTGACTATTTTAGTCATATATTGTAGCTTGCGCACTCATGCGCTTTTTCACACCCTTCGTCGCCGCTTGCGCCCTCCTCACGGGCCTCTCCCTGACCGCGCAGGGCGGCAGCGATTTCACCTCACTCCGCGAAAGCTTCGAACGCCAGTGTGGTCAACGGGACTGGAGCCAGGTTCAGTGTAAGACCGCCTCTCCTGGCGATCCCGATTTCCTCCCCTACCGCGAGAACGCCCCCGAATACGACCGACACGTCCGCCTCATCCGACGCCGCTCCGGACCGAGCCTTGCCTTGAGCCGCACTCGGCGTGCAATCGGCGAGACGTGGAACTCCTTGGGCGAACTTGTGCGTGGCGGAGCAAACTCTTCGGAGATGACTGGATCCGACCTCTTTGACTACTTCTCGCGACGGGTAGAAATGATCTCTGACCGCCACCATCTCCAACCCTGCCAGGAGGTCTGCCTTTCGACTTGCGCGGCTACCTCACTCATTCGCTACCGGGCGGAAGACTTCGCCGTTGCGCCGGAAGACATCCTTGAACGGGGCGCCGGAAATTGTCGCGCCTTCACGCATCTCGCTCTCTCGTTCGCAAATCACCTGGGCGTTCGCGGCCTCTCATTGACCGGAGGCGCAAACCAAACTGGCGGAGGTCACGCCTGGCTTCGCTACGCGCCCGTTGGCGAACCCGCGCGATGGATCGAACCGCAGAATGGGAACGGTCCCTGCTCGTTCACCCCAGCTCACTGACCTCAGCGCGTACAACGCGCTCACCCTCGTACCAGATCACGCCCTGAAAGAGTCGGCCTCGCAACACTAACGGCAAGAAGTGGACGTCCCCTGCCCAAAGGGGAAGGGAGAGAATCTTCTCGCGCTCCACCCAGTGAAGATCGCCTTCGGGACCCGAGAGTTGGCGCGCGATCGTCTCCGCGGGAACCTCGGCCTCATAGACGTAGCAGAGCCAGTCTTCGGATTTGTGTGCCTTGAAGTTCGGGTAAAGCATCGTGCCGAGCAGCCGGAACTCGCTCTCCTCGAGATCCAATCCCGACTCTTCGCGCAGCTCGCGACGCGCAGCCGCGACAGGACTTTCATCCGCCTCGAGCTTACCGCCGAGCCCGTTCCATTTGCCGGCGTGATAGTCGCCCGGACGGTCCTTCGCGTTGCGGTGAACCAGCAGATAGCGGTCGCCGGCATGCACGTAGATCAAGACCGCCGGGATCAGCTTCCGTGCACCGGACTCGTAAGCGTTGCTCACGAAGACTCAATCCGCGTCACTCGCCGCCGCCCGCGTACATGGAGTCAATGACGTCCTTGTAGCGAGCTTCGATCACATTGCGTTTCATTTTCATGGTGGGAGTCATCTCACCGTCCGCGATTGAGAACTCGTTCGCCAATACAGAGAATCGTTTGACCTGCTCGTACTGAGCGAGGCTGCGATTGAGCGCGTCGACGTCCGCCTTGATCTGCGCGAGAATCTCGGGGTCCTTGATCAACTTACCGGACGCCCCACCACGTGCCTTCGCTTCGGCGAGGGAGGACTCCCCGAGAGTGATGAGCGCGCTCACGTACTTGC
>JBEIOW010000534.1:0-2005 GCA_040377385.1 Bacteriovoracaceae bacterium
CCCTAACCCATCTCGACCAAACGCGTCAAACCCTGGATTTTACGAAACATTCCCCCAAATTAAACCGGTCCACCTCTACCGATGAGCCGATTTTCGCTGTAGTATCAAGGCTCTATGAATCCCAAAAACTGGTTCAAACCGGTCCCCAAGATCCATCGCCTGCACGAGCTGGCCGGGAGCCTGGAAAAGGACAGCGAGACGACGTTTCTCGCGGGGCGCGAATCCCGCGTTTCGGAATTCCTTCGCGTCGTTCGGATCGCGATCGAGTTTATCCGGGGATTTCAGCGACTGCACTTCGTCGGGCCGTGCATCACGGTATTTGGTTCGGCCCGTTTCAAGGAGCACCACCCCTACTACGAACTCGCTCGCAAAGTCGGTCAAGCGATCGCGCGCGAAGGTTACACCGTGATGACGGGCGGAGGCCCTGGAGTCATGGAAGCCGCCAACCGCGGCGCCAAAGATGAAGGTGGCGAAAGCATCGGTTGCAACATCGTCTTGCCGCGCGAGCAACATGCCAACCCGTACGTCGATCAGTTCATCAACTTCCATTACTTCTTCGTGCGCAAGGTGATGCTCGTGAAGTACTCGCACGCGTTCGTCATTCTTCCGGGCGGCTTCGGCACGATGGACGAGATGACCGAAGCGCTCACGCTGATTCAGACCGGGAAGCTTTACGACTTCCCGGTGATTCTCATGGGGAAAAAATACTGGGAGCCGCTGCTCGAGTTGTTCCGTGGGAATTTTGTCTTGGAAGGGACGATCATGCCCGAAGACATGAACTTCCTTCAGATTACCGACGACCCGGAAGACGTCGCCACCGCGATTCGCGATATCGCCTGCCGCTTGCGGGTTCCCGTGCGCGCTCCTCGCGCGGCTAAACTCCAAGCCACTTGAAGATCACGATCGCCAGCAGCACGCGATAAATCGCGTAACCCGAGAAGCCAAAGCGTCGCACAAGCGAGAGCAAGGCGGAAATCGCCAGCCAGCCAAACGCAAAAGACGCGAACCCCGCCACGACGAGCGGCAGGAGCCCAATCTGCTCTTCCGCGAGCTGACGAAGATCCTTCAACTTAAAGAGCAGGGCTGCGGCCGTGACCGGAGCGGAAAGCAGGAAAGAGAATTTCGCCGCCGCACCCCGCGAGAGCCCGAGCAGCCGTCCACCCAGAATCGTTGAGCCCGAGCGCGACATCCCGGGCACGAGCGCCAGACATTGGAAGAGACCCACGCCCAGCGCTTCGCGCAGACCGATCGTCGGAAGCGGGCGTTCCTTTTTGGCGAAAGCGTCCGAAGCCCAGAGCAGAATCCCGCCGAACGCGAGGGTGAAGACGAGCACGCCGTTTCCGCGCAGCACCGTCTCGATCCAGCGATGGCCGAGCGCGCCCACCATCAGGGCCGGCAAGGTCCCGATCGCAACCCACCTCCAGGAAAGCGTCTCGACATCGAGCGGCGCGGGAGGAAGCTTCGGTCCGACCCAGGGCAGCGTCGTTGCGAGCGCCCACCACTCCCGCCGAAAGTAGATGAGCGTGGCAAAGAGGGTCCCCAGATGAAGAAAGACGTCGAACGCGATGCCGGGCTCCTGAATGCCTAAAAACCTCGGCAAAAGGATCAAATGCGCCGAGCTCGAAATCGGCAGATACTCCGTAATTCCTTGCACTGCGCCATAGAGAACCGCTTGCCAAAGTGTCATGTCGCCCCAGAATACCGTAACGCGACGCGCTTTCACCGCGGTTTCATGGAAAAAAATCGGATTCCTGCTCGCTCCCATCTAGAAGCTATGCGACCCTGGGCCCAACGTAATGCAGTTCATCTCGTTCTGATTGGAGAACGAGACTTAAGGAGAATTCTCATCCCATGTTGAATCGTACGAAGCCCACATCTTGGATCGCACTCGTCTCCGTCGTCGCCAGCCTGGCGGTGTTGGGCGCGAGCTGCACTAAAAAATCGTCGGACGCCCCTGCCGGGGACACGTCCGCAGCACCCACGGGAGCAGGACTGGTGAAAGAAG
>JBEIOW010000335.1:0-3395 GCA_040377385.1 Bacteriovoracaceae bacterium
GCCATCACGGCGTCGCCGATGTATTTGTCGAGCGTGCCGTCGTTCTCGAAAACCAATTCGGTCATCAGGCCAAGGTAGTCGTTGAGGAACGTGGAGAGCTGCTTGGCGTCCATATTCTCGGAGAAGCTCGTGAAGCTTCGAATATCTGAGAAAAGGATCGTGAGATCGCGCTTTTCGCCGCCGACTTGAAGCTTGGTCGGATCCTTCAGGATCGAATCGACGATCGAAGGGGCGACGTATTTAGAGAAGGCGAGCTTGATGAATTTCTTGTTCTTCTCCTCCATCACGTACTTGATGGTCATCGTGATGACGAAAATCAGCGAAAGCTCCACGGCAAGTAGGCCGGTATTGAGGTTCAGGCGCTGCTGGCTGAAAAGAACGAAGATATCGACCCCGCCCAGAATCACGATCGTTCCCAGGTAAATCAGAATCGATGCGATGGACTGCAACCGCTCGACGAAGAACGAGAGAAGTAGCGCTCCCACGGACATGAAGAGGAAGAGCAGGACTCTGGACTTCGGGCTGCTCGCGCGAATCAGCGACTGATCTGAGAGGATGTTGTCGACGGTCGTCGCGTGTCCATCCACTCCCGGGATATTCGGGCCGAACGGGAAGGATCGCATATCGAAAGCTCCCACCGCCGAGAGTCCGATCAGGACGACTTTGTCGCGCAGCGCTTCCTTGGTTTCACGGCGCCGTCGAAGGTACTCGTCGATCTCCTGCTGAGTGGTGCCTTGCTGGAGAGAAGCTTCGATCTCCGCGGGGGTAGGATCATTGCTGAGAAGGTGGTCCGCGCTGAGATAAGGGAACGCGCCGAATCCACCGCGGAAGTTCAGGTCGAGCACTCCCATGCGACTTACGGGCACGCTCTTGCCGAGCTTCGGGAAGGTCAGAGACTCAACGCCGCCTTCGGCGTCGATCTTGACCTCGGCGCGCTCGCCGAGCGCCGCCTCTGCCAGGGCGAGACCGATGTTGGGGTGGAGCTTTCCGTCGACATAGTAGAGGAGGTTTAGGCGCCGGATGACGCCGTCGGGATCCTGCTCGGCATTGAGGGAACCGGCCGACTTCGCGATGGAGCTGAACTTCGGGATATTGGCTGAGAGCGTTTGCGCGCTGAAGAAGGGAGTTTCGGTACGACTGATTCGATCCGCGCCGCTCACGCTCGCGATGGCAAACCGGTCGAATGAATTTTTTAGCGGCTCATAGGGATCGCCGGGAAGGGTGGGGATTTCGTCGAAAGAGAAAAGCTGGCAGTCCGCCTTCGCGTAACGAGGCTGGCACGCGTTCAGAAAGTAACCCAGCACCAGTTTTTCGCGATGCTTTTCGATGGTCCTCTTGAGCTCGTTGTCGGTCTCGAACGCTTCGATGAATTCGGATTTTTGTCCGAGCGACTCCAGCGTCATACGCAGTTCTTCAGAAATGCGGACGTCGGGCTCAGGGAAGGCGATATCGAGCGCGACCGCTTTGGCGCCCAGATCAAAAATGCGATCGATCAGCTTTGCGGTGGTGTCCCGATGCCATGGCCACCGACCGTGACGGATGATGGAGTCCTCGTCGATCTCGACGATCACGACTGGGCTCGCGGGAGCCTGGGGTCCGCGAAGGCGGAACTTCAGGTCAGTGAACTTCCCTTCGACCGAACGCACGACAGGGTAGACGTAGGTTCGCAGGAGCTCCTGATCGAGTTTCCCTTCGGTCGCCATCTCGCCCACGAGATAGAGACCGCAGAAGGCGATCACGACCGGAATCTGCAGGAGCCAGATCTTATGTTTCATTCGCGACTCCGGCCCGATAAACTCGACTCAGAATGCTGCTTCCCTCGCTTAAAGTCCTCGTGGTCGACGATATGCCAGCGGTGCGCATGGTTCTGAGGAACATGCTCGCGGGATTGGGCGTGTCCGCCGTTGCGGAATCCGAGGACGGAGATCTTGCTTGGCTGGCACTGCAGGACGCCTTGGCCGAGCGAGTCCCGTTTGATCTGGTGGTCTGTGACTGGAATATGCCGCGCATGAGCGGCGCTGATCTTTTGCGCGCCGTGCGCGCATCGAGCGAGTTCCGGAAGGTGGCCTTCCTGATGGTGACCGCGCAGGGAGATCTCGAGCACCTCTCCGAAGCCCAGCAGGCGCAGGTTGACGGATACGTCGTCAAGCCTTTCACGGCCGAGCAGCTCGAAGGCGCGATCCGGCAGGCCCTGGGTCGCGGCGGAAGAGGTTGAGGAAGGTTTCACGCCTGCTTATCGGAATTCCTACCAGGAGACTGGAGGAGCGCGCGGAGGCAGGCTAAGCCCGGATTTTCGCAAAGCGTTAATTGTTTTTGGAGTCAGCCGGTGTCAGAACGAGACGCCGTAGCCCATGTGGACATGAGCCGCAGCGGGTGAGCGCGAGCCATGGGTGGCGTGGCCGAGGGAAAGATTCAGTCCTTTGGCGATAGTCTTAGAGAGGGAGCTTCGGACGCTCCCGTCCTGAGCACAGCCGATGCTGGATTGGATCTCAATGCCCGGAATCCAAGCGAACATACCCGCACTCTGTTCGGTGGAGAGCATTGCGCGGCTCCACTGCAGACCAAAGCGGCCATAATTCAGGCTCGCGAAATACCCGCCACGCGTGCTGAACGCCGTGCGCGCCGCCAGTACCAGGCCTTCGGCGACGGTCCAGCGAAAGGTCTCGCCCGCGTAGACGGCAGCCGTCATCGCCACGGCGATCGCGGCGGATCGAATCACGGGTGAAGGATCATGCTCGAGCATGGTTCGGAAGCTTTGGGTGAAGTGATGGAGCTGAGCGGTCGCGACGCCGCGCACGGCCTGCGCGGCTTCCGCACTGCGGACGAGGAAGTAGCGTTGTTCTTCTTCCTGGGTCATCAACCCGTGATGAATCCGGTTTTCATGAACGTTCTGTGATTTGAGAAAAGAAAGCTCGTAGCGGAAAGGGAGATCCCGCGCCTCGGGGGATTCGTCGATGGCGACATGGCCGGCTTCCGATGCGAACGCGTTCGAGCAAACGCAGCCTAAGGAGGCGGCGGCAGCGAACAGCATTTGCGGGAATCGACCAAAACGCATTTTGAACCCTCTTTCCTGGTTAAGATTGCAAAAGGGGGCCCAGTTCGAGCCTTAGCCGAATCGCATCCAAACCCACCTGGAAGAGGGGTCGGGCGAGAGCGTCTGCGCAGGAGATCGACGGCTGTCGAAAGATTGAACAGGGTCAGCTAGACTGAAGACTAGGGGTGGGGATGCTGAAATCAGGGAACTTTTCCTGGAACTGGAAAACTCCGTTTACCGTGGATCTGCGCCTGCTTTCGGCGGTTCGCATCGCGGTGGGGCTGGAGTTGATCTGGGATCTTTTCGTACGCTGGAACGCGCGCGAGATGATTTATCTCGAGCCGAGTCTGCGTTTCAGCAA
>JBEIOW010000558.1:0-1867 GCA_040377385.1 Bacteriovoracaceae bacterium
ACTTCCTCTACGCGCAGGACGAGGCACTGATGGCGAGGATCGCTCCCCATCGCGTCGCATTCGTCCGCGAGCAGCGCAAAAAACTGCACGTCGCCGCTCGAAAGCTCCTGGAGCCTTTTCTCGCCGCGGAGGCGAAGCTCTCTGCTTCCGATCGAAAGACTATGGAAGCTCTATGGGCATACCGAGTCTTTCGGACCTATTTTAAGGAGACCAAGCTCAACTACTCCTCGTTTGAAGAGTCAATGCGCAAGGTCTCGGACAGCCACATCACTCTGATCCGTGCGGACTCAAACACCGCCAGTCGACTCGGCTTCCTCCCAGAGGATACCGTCATCAAAATTTTTGACCGCCTCCCGCAAGCCCGTGAATACCTCGCCCTGATCCAAGAGATTTTGACTGGGATCCGATCGGTCAACCAACATGCCCAAGCGAATAAACTGAACACCGTCGAAACCTGGAAAAACGAGGATTTCCAGAAGCTCATCGAGAAGCTTTCACCACGCTCGAAATCCTGGATTCAATTCCTGCTAAAATTCCATCTCAAACCCAATCGAACGCTCCCCGAAAAGTTAGGCAATCTCCTCGAGAGCGTGAAGTCAGAGCCCCGCCTCTACGAGCCGGAACTCAAGCGTTGGACGATTGAGCTCTCTCTGCACGCTGGGGACGTTGGTCTGAAAGAAGGCCTCTCTTTCACCACTCGGAGTGGACTCGTCATCCCTGGTCCCGATGACCTACCCGATGCGAACGGACGAATTCCACTTCCCTTCACCGGTGTCGACACCGCGGTCTACATCGTACGAATGCCGAAAGAAGAAGTGACCTGGAACTACGTCTCGAGCTTCACCGCCGAATACGAGTTCGTCAGCGAAGGTGGGCGAATTCCCCGACACCACATCCTCGAGGAATTCCGCTCAGATGCCATTCTCTATCGAGATCCGTCCAACTTCTCCGACGGCGCACGAAGCTTCGCGGAGAAGTTCTTCGTGAAGTCATTCTCGACGGGCTCAACCCTTCACATTCCCGTACCTTCTTCACCAAAATGATGTGTCTGGCGGGACACTCTGAAACCCGAGCGGCGCCCTTCCGATAAGTCCTCATGATGCTTCGTCGCACGTTCGTCTGGATGTTGGCCGCCTTCCTCCTCTGCGCACCGGTCATGACCGCAGCGCAGGCTCCGTTCAAACCGGAAGCTGCGGTTAAGGATTCCGAGTACGATCGCCTCGACGGCACAGGCCGCTCTGGCAAAGAGGTTCACGTCATTGAATGGGAAGGCAACATCGAGCTCCGCGCAAAGCCCGTCGGATCGCTGGTCGGCCTCGCGGTCGTGATCGACGACAAGAACAAGAAAAACTCTGCGCTCGTCTTTGGCTACCGTTTCGACATCGATGCGCAAACGCAGCTCATTCGCCGCGCCCCCATGACCACGCCGATCAAGCCCGGCTTCCGCGTGTATAAAGACCGTGCAGAGAAGGAAGAGGACCACTTCATCATCACCAACCAAGTGCTGAAGGATAAGAACCTGATCCCCTTCAAACTCGATCCCGAGCCCGCTCAGCGCTACCCCAGTGGTCACCCCCTCTCCGGTATCCCGGTAGAAGACGGTCGGACCTCGCCTGCAGTCGTCGTCCCTCCCGCGGAACCTGCCCCCGCTGCGCCCATCCGAGGCAAAGCTCCGGCCTCCGAGAAAGCGTCTCCGAGTCATGAAGAGGACTCTGGGGCGATCCGAAGCTTCAACTTCTAGACCCCTAAGTATTTGATTTAGAATGAGTTACCGCCACCGCGCGCCGTCAATTCAAACAACCGTTTAAAAAGATTCTCTCTTGGTTTAAGATCGGGGCATCCACCTTTGGAGCCTCCATGACCCTCG
>JBEIOW010000218.1:0-4590 GCA_040377385.1 Bacteriovoracaceae bacterium
CTCCCCTTCAGTCCATGCCCGATCGATCCAGGTCAGAAGCTCCGGAGAATGAAATCCCCGCCAGAGTCGGATCACCCGAGAACCTTCATCTCAAAGAGGATGTTCGAGTCATTCCACATGTCGCCGGCGACGGCGGAGGTGAACGCCTGGCGCATGTTCTCGCGCTTGAGCGTCTTTTGCATGCCTTCCACAAAGTTGGTGCGGTAAAAAAGCGAGATCAAGGAGTGGAAACGATCCACGCCCTTTTGAAGTTCCGCTTGATACGCGGGTCCTCGCCCGTCCGCCGCAAGCGAAGCATCCGTCTTCATGCAATCCAGCACCACTTTTGAAGCGAGCTTGGCCGACATCATCGAGACGTGCACTCCCGACGAGAAGATCGGGTCCAGGAACGCCGCCGCGTCGCCCACCATGATCCATCGATCACCGACGTAAGTGTCGCAGTGATGAGAGTAATTGGAGATGACGCTGACTTCTTGCAAGCGTTCGGCTCCGGCCATGAGCTCTCGCAGATGCGAGCCCGCCGAAAGCGATCGGTCCAAGTAGTCGGCGAGATCCGCTCCGCCCTTGAAAACTTCTGAACGGCAAACCACGCCGACTGAAGTGCGCTCGCCTCGGAACGGAATCACCCACGACCACGCCGCATCCGGCAGTAAACCGATCGTGATATCGCCCTCGTGGATTCCCTCGCGGCGCTTGACGCCAGCGTAGTGAGAGAAGACCGCCACGTTGTTGAGATCCGCGTGAGGGCGTCGCTCCTGCAGGTTCCGGCCCAGCAGCGCATCGCGACCAGTGGCGTCCACCACGTAACGCGCGGAATAAGATCCTTTTTGAGTCGTCACCTCGACGCCTGAATCAAAAAACTTCACATCGCGAACGCGCTCCGGTTGGTACACCGTCGCGCCGCACTTGCGAGCGTGCTCAAGAAGGTCCTGGTCGAACTGTGCCCGCTCCACCTCAAAGGCCATGGGAATGTCGCGGTTCAACCCCTCCCCAAATCCAAAATAGATCTCATCAGGATGTCGGTAGTCGACGAACCGCGCGCCGTACTTGCGGATGTACTTGCCGCTATCGAGCGTCTCGTAGAATCCCGTCTCTTTGAGAATCGGCATCGACGCCGGAAGAAGCGACTCCCCGATGTGGAACCGAGGAAAAACCTCGCGCTCAATAACCGCGCAATCCACGCCCGCGCGCGACAAATAAGCCGCCATGGTGCTCCCACCGGGGCCACCGCCAATGATGATGACGTCGTGTTTTTTCATGAGGAGGGCTCCTTAACCGCGCCGCAGGGCGGTCGACAGGCCAGTGATCTGATCACCGAGCGCTTGATCGCGTTTCACAAAAGGGAATTTCGCGCGAATCTGATCGTACAGCGTGCGCGACTCGCCCTTGAGCGAGATGCCGCGGAGGTCGAGCGCCTGAGCAAGGCACGCCAGCACCATGGCCTGCACATTCCAAAGAGGTTCCAACATCTCTTGGCATTGCACAGCGGCCGTCATGCCGAGACTGACCTTGTCCTGGTTATGCGACTCCGAGGAGCGAGAGAAGATACTGTTCGGAACCGCCTTGGCGAGAATGCCCGAAGTGATCGCCGAAACGGATTGGTGGAGCCCTTTGAGGCCGTGATGGAGGTGGCGCTCCTCTTCGGACATCGATGACCAATCCGCGAGATTCGGAGTCAGACCGCGATTGGACTTCTCATCAATGAGGAGCATGAGCTGACGATCGAGCAGGTCGGCTACGTTGGCGAGGCAGATTTTGGCGTAGTCCATGCCGTGCGACAGATGGCCGCCATAGAAGTTGCCGCCCATGCTGAGCGAACCGTCCTCATCGATGAGCGGATTGTCGGATGCGCTATTGATCTCGCGCTCAAGCCACGTCGTCGCGAGCTCCAAAGTTTCGATCACCGGACCCAGCACCTGCGGGGCGCAGCGGAGCGAGTAGCGATCCTGCACCGTTTGTTCGGTAATTCCTGCACGAACACCGACATCCTGACCGCGGGTCGGACGATATTCTTCTTGCTCGAGCAGCATGCGAATTCGACCAGCGGCCTGGGACTGACCCGGGTGCCGTTTGGACTTTTCGTTCACCAGTGGATTGAACGCCTCGAGCTTTCCGTGCAGCGCGAGACAAAGCCAGCCGGTCGAAACGAGCGCCAAATCGACGATGCGACGGGCTTCACGGAGATTGACGAGCGCGAGGCCTGCCATGGAGGACGTGCCGTTGACGATCGCCAGGCCTTCCTTCGCCTTGAGCTTGTAGGGTGCGACGCCCGCTTCTTCGAGCACCTCGCGCGCGGGTCGCGCTGCGCCGCCCGCGACGTGAAAACGAATCTGACCCTGCGGACCGCCCTGGCCCTGTGGGTCGCCTTGAATCGCAGCCGCGAGATAAGCGAGCGGGATCAGGTCCCCGCTCGCTCCGAGCGAGCCTTCGCGTGGCACGACGGGAATCCAATCGCGCTCGAGAAAAAGCGCCATCCGCTCGAGGAGTTCCATACTCACACCCGAAAAGCCGAGCGACAGGGATTTCACGCGAATCAAGAGCGCCGCCCGGGTCGCCTCCACCGGAAGAGCAGGCCCCGTGGCGCAGGTCAGATAGGCCACGAGATTGGACTGCAGTGCCTCGGCTCGTTCCGAAAAGACAAAGCGGTGGCAGCTGTCGCCAAAGCCCGTGGTTACCCCGTAGATCGGCGTTCCGCGCTCCATCAAAGCGTGGAGGCGATCCTCCGCTGCCGAGACGCGCGCGCGCACTCCGTCCGAGAAACGAATGCGCCGGGGTCCCTGACCGTAAGCAAAGGCCTCTACTCGCGAAAGAGGGAGCTCGCCTTCGCTGATCTCAAAAATTCCGGGTTCGAACGATTCAGGCGCCATCTCTACTCTCCGTACCGGACTTTCGCGGCACTAGCTCCCAACCGTGAGGGAGTCGCAGGGCGCCGACGACGGGGTCTCCGCTGCTCGCACGGCGTGCTTCAAAATCCGGTAAACATTCGGGTACAGACGAACTTCTACCTACGAAATGGTAGGCCTGCACAGCGTATTTCGCGGATCCTGACTCGTTCAGTCGAACGTTGGAATAGACCGAGACTCCCGGCTCCCCCGCTGTGATCCAGAACGCCGCTTCCGCTAAGGCATACTCCAGCGTCTCCGGGTCCCGGTGCAACGAGAGGAGGCGCCCCGTCCAGCCTGCCGTCTGGCAGTAGGCCGAGGCCCGGATATTGGGGAGCGTGTGGGTGAACTTCGACGGACTGAGGGCCCCCGAATCCACGAATCGGCGGTCCGTTTCATTCGAGGCACCCGGACCCGCCAAAATCAGGAGCGTCGGGCGCGGCCAACCCAGCCTGAGCTCCACTTCGGCGATTTCCGCCATCCCGAAAGCCGCCGCGTCGAGCTGGGACCAACGATCCACACGGTCCTTCCAGCTCGGCTCCTGGAGAGCCGGATGCGAGAACTCCAGGCGATGGTAAAGGACTGAAATCATGGCCACCGCCTGAGGAGTGCCGCCGCGTGGATGCCTCCAAAGCCGAGCGATGTCACGAGCGCACGTGCGTCTGGGGCGAGCTCAGGTGCGACAGTGCCTTCCTCCAGGTACTTGCCCCGGAACTCGGGATCCACCTCGTGCAGTCCGGTGATCGCAAAGGAAGTCCCCCGGCGAAGCGCTTCGGCCGCCGCGATGATGTCGAGCGCGCCGCTTGTTCCGAGCGTGTGCCCCAGGCATCCCTTCGTCGCCGTGATGACCGGAGCCGTGGGTGCCTCCGCAAAGAGCCGCGCAAATACCCGGTCTTCCGTCTCGTCATTGAAGATCGTGCCCGTGCCGTGTGCCACCACGAGCGCGGGCCAGCCCCCCTCCGTCCCCAGGCGCAGCGAGGCGCACGCCCGGAGCAAGCTCTCGCCGCTGACCGAGGGACGAGTAACGGCGTAACCCTCCACATCGACGCCAACGGCCTCCAAACTGATCCGAGGACCTTCTCCGAAAGAACCCAGAGCAATCACGGCCGCGCCCTCGCCTAGCCGCAAACCGGATCTGGCGCGATCAAAGGGGCGCACTCGATCGGCGGTCAACGCCTGCAAAGTCCCAAAGCCTTTCGAGACAAAAGGTCCAACCCGATCCGCCGCGAGAACCAGCGCGTGGGTGACCCTTCCCGATTTTAGCCAGGCATCAGCCAGGAAGAGAGCACTCAGGGACGAAGCGCACGCATTGCTCACCGTGATGAAGTGGGGCGTGTCGATTCCAGCCTCGGTTAAGAAATCTTCAAGCAGCCCGGTGAACGGATCCGCCGACTCGGCCGCCTGCGGCGTCGTCCAGATCCAATCGTCGATATCCCCCTTCGTGGTGGCGAGAATCACACCCAGCCGCGCGTCGCGGGGGAATCCATCGGCAACACTCGTCAGCGCCTCGTGCCACGCGCTGAGGAGACGACGAACGATTTCTTCGCCTGCGGAACCCATTACTCCCGAATGCGCCTGCGCCGGCCAGTAGGCCGCCGAAAAACCTCCGCGCTCGCTCGAGAGATCCTTTCCCGCCGTAAGGGCTGCCCATAGCGCCGGGACCGAATCACCGGCGGCCGAGCTGCACCCATAGCCGAGAATGACGGAC
>JBEIOW010000288.1:0-3821 GCA_040377385.1 Bacteriovoracaceae bacterium
CATCACCCGAAGCGCTTGCTCGAGCACTGCTTCAACGCCGATTTTCCTCATGCAGCGGTGCTCTTCGGCGACGCAGGTGTGGAGCGAGCACCAGGGCGGCTTGCCGGGGTCCGCGTCGCGCCGGCACGGAAGCCCCTCGATGTACAGATAGGGGTGCTGCTCGCGCGGGTAAGGATGCCATTCGAACGGATCTTCCGGACCAAAGATCGTGACGGTCGGAGTTTCCACGGCGAGCGCGAGGTGTCGAGAACCAGAGTCGTTGCCGACAAAGACCGAAAGGCGCGACTGAATTCCAGCCAGCGCCCGTAGGCCTAGATCTCCTTCACAGAAGATCCGCGTGCGCATCTCGGCACGCTCGACGGTGTCGTGAATCTCGCGGGTCAGCAGATCGTCGGCGGCGCGGAGAAATTCTCGGTTGATGCCGATTTCGTCCGACGAGCAGAAAGCCATCGCCGAGCCTTCGGTCTTACGGATCCATTCTACGGCGAGAAGCGCGAAACGCTCGATCGGCCAGCTCTTGGTTGGCCGGCTCGCGCCGAGTCCGAGGCCTAAGATCGGACCCGGGAGTCCGAGGCGCTGCAGGCGGGTTTCGGCGGCTTTGATCTCCTCCGCGCGGAGATAAACTCGCGGCAGTCTTCCGGGCGCGACGTCCACTCCCAGTGCGCGAACCACGTCCATGTCGCGTTCGATATTGGGCTTGAGAATACCTTTGCCCGGGATCGTGACTGTTGAGTAGCGGTTCTTGTCCTTGTGACCGTGAAAGTGGATCGCCCGGACTCGAGCGCCAGTCGCAAGTGCCAGCGTTGAGCTCGACGGGGATGCGTGGAAATTCACCGCGATATCGTAGGGAGTCTTGCGCATGGCGAGCGCCAGGCGCGTGACCGCTTTGATGCGAGAGGCGGGATTTGAGTGCCGCTCGTAAAGCCAGACACGGTCGATCGCTGGATGATTTTCGAGGATCGGTGCCCAAGGCTTTGTCACGACGACATCGATTTTGGCGTCGTGATAGGCCCGCTTGAGCTCCTCCAGGGGAGCTGTCAGGAGAACAGTGTCTCCCATGGCGCGAAGCTTGATGACGAGGATGCGACGAGGGGAAGGCATGGGTCCGTAAAGCGAAGCTAACCTAGCGGACCCAAAAACAAAACCCCTGGAAGCAAGGCTTCCAGGGGTCGGAATTCTAGAAATTCAGGCGCGATTACTCGGCGGCGGCAGGGGTCGTTTCCGTCGTGGTCGTCTCGGTCTTGATTTCTTTTTTGTTCATTTTCTTCACGGCTTTTTTGGCTTTCTTGGCGCCGTGGTTGGCGTCAGCTGGGGCCGCGTGTTCAGCGGCTGGAGCGCCGTGGTTCGCGGGAGGGGCAGCGTGGTCGTTTGCGAAAGCGTTGAAGGCGAAGAGAGCAGAAGCGAGAACAATGAGCTTTTTCATGGAAGGTCCTTTCGTAACCGTAGCCGGGCGCGAAATGCGCACCGTACAATCAGGATACGCTTCGAGAGGAAGGGGTAGGGCTAAAGTGCAGTATTTTCAACGAGTTGCTTCGCCTAGCGACAGTTTTGTCGCATCCTGCAACGGTCCAATCGAGACGACTAGCGTCAAAGTCGGGATTTTGCGGAGTAGATGTGCTGAATCTCGATGTGGTTGAAGCGCTGCGATTTGAGCTTCATCGAGGAGAGCTGGAGGATGAGCTTGGTCTGCCGGTTCTTTTCCTGGAACCTGACGCGTTTGATCTCGCCGAGAATGTAGGACTCCATCTCGGTCGGGTGGAAGCAAAAGCCTTTTGAAAACTCGAGGCTACCTTTGAACGGGATCAGCCGGGCCTCGAAAAGGTCTCCACGGTTGAAGCCCCTGCTCATTTCCATGCCCGTGACGGAGTAGCTTTTATTCGAGAAAAGATCGGTCACTACGACCGCTTTTTTGAAGAAGCTCTTCCGCTTCAGTCGAAACACCGAGTGGATGGTCGAGCAAAAGTCCCGATAGATATCCAATTCCTCGTTGGCGAGCCGGTCTTTGTTCTTCCGGAAGAAGTACTTCACGGGCGGCAGGTCTTTGCCCGGCAGATCGCGATCAAAGAGATACCAATCCATGAACAGGCACATGCGCTGCTCGAACTCCGGATCGTCCTCGTACACGATGCCCGCTTTGTCGAAATACTCCTGCTTGGCGTTAAACACCTCGCGGTAGTACTCGCCGGTCGTGAACTCTTCGATGATTGGGTCTAAGTATTTTTCGTACATGCGTCCACGAATCTCTCGAACAGGATCGCAGAGTCATGGGGTCCGGGGCAAGCTTCTGGATGATATTGCACCGAGAAGGCGGGCTTGCCCTTGATGCGAAGCCCAGAGACGGTGCGATCGTTGAGGTGCACGTGGGTGACCTCGACGGAATCCGGAAGGGATTTCGGTTCGACCGCATAGCCGTGGTTTTGCGAAGTGATGGAGACTCGGCCCGTTTCCTTCTCGAGTACCGGCTGGTTGGCGCCGCGGTGACCGAACTTGAGCTTGTAGGTCTTGCCACCCATCGCGTGCGCGAGAATCTGGTGTCCCATGCAGACGCCAAACAATGGGATGCCCTTGCCGACGAGCTCGCGCACGGCGGTGTGCGCGTAGGTCGCGGCGGCCGGATCGCCCGGTCCATTGGAGAGGAAAACGCCGTCGGGTTTACGGGCCAGGATGTCGTCCGCGCTCGTCGTGGCCGGGACCACCTCGACTTCGCATCCGAGGCGTTCGAGACTTCGGAACAGGTTCCACTTTGCCCCGAAATCCATAGCGACGATTCGAACGGGTTTGGATGGCTTGCGGAACGTAGCCGGCGTGGGGAGCTGGGCCTGCACCGTGCCCTGAGCCACGCCCACTTGCTTGGAGAGCTTCGAGAAGAAGTACGGCTCGCGAGCCGTGACTTCGCGAATCAGGTCGCGGCCTTCAAAGGCCGGCATTTTCGGGAAAAGCTCCTTGGCGCGCGCACGATCCGAAAGAGGAAGAATCATCGCGCGGACCACGCCCCGGGTCCGTAGGTAGCGGGTGAGGGCGCGGGTATCGACGCCAAGCAATCCCGGAATTCCTTGCTTCTTCAGCATTGAATCCAGATCGCCCGTGGATCGCCAGTTGGAGGGAGTCTCGGTGAGATCATGCACGACGAAGCCAGAACACCAGGGGCGCGCGCTCTCGCCGTCTTCTAAGTTCACGCCGGTGTTGCCGATGTGCGGGTAGGTCATGCACACGATTTCGCCGTAATACGAGGGATCCGAGAGGATTTCTTGGTAGCCCGTCATCGACGTGTTGAAGACGGCTTCGCCAAAACCACGGTCGGGATTCTTCAGGAGATCGTTTGCGCCGATGCGCGCGCCGAAGAGAAAGCCGGGGAATTCTACTTCACCGTCAGTGCCGTCGAGAACGAGAACGCCGGGTTCTTTCTGGTTCATCACGTTCGTTACCTCTTCTGGATCTTCGTCTTCTCGGTCATCGGCGTGTCCGAATATTGGACCACTCCGCCGACGATCGTCGCTTTGACCTTACCCTTGAGCTCCCAGCCGATGAAGGGGGAATTCTGGCTTTTCGAAGCGATGTCCTCGAGCGCGAGGGTCCAGACTTTTCCGGGGTCCAGCAGCGTCACATCGGCGATCGCGCCCTTGCGCAGAGTGCCGGACGGCTGACCCAGCAGCTTGGCCGGCCCCGTCGTCAGGGATTGCACCCAGCGTTCGGGTGACAGGATGCCGTCATGAACCAGCTGAAGCGTGACGGGCACAGCCGTCTGGAGACCGAGAATCCCGTTCATCGCTTGATCAAACTCCACGAGTTTATCGATTTCGCCATGGGGAGCGTGATCGGTC
>JBEIOW010000315.1:0-3552 GCA_040377385.1 Bacteriovoracaceae bacterium
CATAAAGGTCGGCCGCACCCCAAGGTTGGAAACCGCAGCGTAGCTTCCGATCGGTTCGCCTTTGCGAAACACCTCCGCGTGCGTCGCGTAGACGCCGAACGGAAGCACGAGCTTGCCCGGCTCCAAGCGCAAGTTGGCGGTAGGAAACCCGATCGTCCGGCCCCGCTGGTCCCCCTTCTCCACGACTCCGCGGTACGAGAATGGCCGACCCAGCAGCCGAGCCGCCTGTTCGACTTCGGCCGCAAGCAGATGACCACGAATCCGAGAGCTTGAAGCGACTTCCGCTCCGAGTTTCTGAGGTTCGACCACGGTCAATCGAACGCCGGCACCCGCGCAAAGCGCTCGCAGCTGATCAAGATGTCCGACACGGCCACGGCCAAACGCAAAGTCGTAGCCGACGATGATCTCAACCGGACTGAGACGAGAGAGGAGGTATTCATTGAAAAAGACCTCCGGCGTCGTTGTGCTGAATTCACGGCTGAACGGCTCTTCCACCAAAACCTGGATGCCCGTGGTCTCGATCAAACGGGCACGTTCTTCGTAAGTGCTTAACAGGGGTAGCCGACGCTCGGGATGTAACGCGGCCTGCGGATGCGGGGCAAAAGTATAGGCCACCGCCGTGCCACCCGCGGTTTGCGCGTTCTTTACACAGAGAGAAAGAATGTGGCGATGTCCTAGGTGGAGACCGTCGAAATTGCCGATCGCCACCACGCAGGAGGAAAGGGCCTGCGCGCCCGCCGGACCCGACTGACTCTTGCTTCCCACCCCAGCCCAGCGCTCCATCTACTTCTTCTCCGCCACTGCGGGAGAGGTCCTTTCGAACGTGAAACCGCAGGTTTCGACTTCGGAGTCGATCGCATCGAAGGGATAGTTGCGGCAGTTGGAGGGCCGAAGTTCGCCATAAATCCGGCAGTAAGGGAGATTTTGGCCGTCTCGACCCAAAAACGGGCATTTATAGACGAGCTGGCAGCAAAGGCCACAGCGGTGGCAGTCGCCCTTTCGGGTTTCTGCGACGGCCTGTTTGACGTACTCCGGTCGAAAGGTGCCCAAATAGAACCGACGCGCCCGTCTGAGCACCTGGGGAATCCAGCCTTTTTCAGTGACTCGGCGCGCATACCAGGCGCGCAAACCCCCGGACATCATTCGAACTTGAAGCTACGCGCCTTGCACAATCGGGGCAACGGAAATAGGATTCTGACGCATTATGTCGCCAACCCGTGAAACCCTTCCCAGCTGTTTTGTCCTGACGGTTGCCAACCAAAAAGGCGGCGTCGGGAAAACCACGACCACGATGAACCTGGGCGTAGCGCTTGCCCGACTCGGAAAGCGGGTACTGCTCATCGATAGTGACCCGCAAGCCAATCTGACGAGCTACCTCGGAGTGACCCCGGGCCAAGAACCCCACGCTTCAATCCGCACCTTGGATGAAATTTATCTCTCCAAGCGCGTGATGGATGAGGAAACCCTTTCCGAGTTCTTGACCAAGACCGAATCCGGCGTCGACTTGCTCGCAGCCGAAGCAACGCTCACCGGAGTTGACTACTATCTGCTTCAACGCGCGGACCGCGAGCGCGTGCTCGACGGCTTTCTCGCCAGCGTCCGTCGCCGTTACGATTTCATCCTGATCGATACCCCCCCGGCGCTCAGCCTGCTTACCATCAATGCTCTCGTCGCCTCCAACGGCGTGCTCGTCCCGGTTCAGACCGAATTCTTCAGCCTCGAAGGGATCGTGAAGATCCGGAAGGCCATCGCGGACGCCCGTGAAAGATGGAATCCACGGTTGGAGTTGGTCGGCGTCTTGCCGACACAGGTTTCGTCCCGCAGAAATCTCACTCAAGAAGTACTCGACGCCCTCGCGACGGAACTCGGTCCGAAATTGTTCTCCGCGCGTATCCATGAAAGCGCCTCGATCGCGGAAAGCTCCGGGCACGCGCGCTCGGTCCTGGACTACGACCGCTCTTCAAAGGGCGCCAAAGACTACATCCAAGCGGCTGAGGAACTCGTTGCCCGCTGTTCAAACCCTTCGGCGTACCTGACGCACGAAAATCCCGCGGAGACCTTGCCATGAAATCGACTCAGAAAAAGCCCGCCGGAAAGCTCGGACGGAATCCTTTCGAAACGCGGACCAAACCCGCCCCTTTGAAGAAAACCGACCCAACCTCAAAAACTACGCCTAAACGCACGGCACCGAAACGCGCGGCCCCTGCTGAACAAGCCCTTCTGCCACGCTTGATCGTGGATGTCGTTAGCGGGGCATACCTGCTGAAGCTGCGCACTCAACTCATCGTGAAAGACTGGGCGGATCGCTTCTCCCCTACCCGCACCGCGAAGGGCTCCCGGAAGAACTCCTAATGCAACGCGCTTTCCGGCAGATCTACTTCGACTGCAACGCCACGACCCCTGTGCTTCCCGTCGCCGCTGATGCCGCGATGGAAACCATGCGCTCGCTTTACGGCAATCCAAGCTCCACCCATCTATCCGGACTGCAGGCCAAGGCGATCCTCGAACGCGCCAGACGCGAAGCCGCGCGTGTCCTCAACTCCGACACTTCGGAAATCATTTTCACGAGCGGCGCGACGGAGGCCATCCAAACGGCGATCGTTTCCATGCTGATCACCATCCGGGATGCGTTGCCGTCGGGGCAGGAGGCGCGGATCGCGTATGGTTCCACCGAGCACAAAGCGGTGCCCGAGGCGCTTGAACATTGGGTAGGTAAACTCGCTCTGAACGCTCGCATCGAGAAAATTCCTGTCGACGCTCAAGGCAAGCTCGACCTGGCTTGGCTCCGCGACCGACTACCTCAGCTTCACGCCCTGGCCACGATGGCCGTGAACAACGAGACGGGCGCGGTCGCGCCCTTGGTTGAAGTGGCCAAACTGGTCGACGAATGCGGCTTGAAGCAAGGCCGCCGCCCGCTCTGGCTAGTGGACGGCGTGCAGGCGCTGGGAAAAATCGCCCTCGATACTCGCCAGCTCTCCTTCGACTATGCATGCTTTAGTGGACATAAACTTTATGCACCGAAAGGCGTGGGATTTCTCTTCGCCCGCAAGAGTGCGCCGTTCGTGCCACTCATGGTGGGCGGCGGTCAGGAAAGCGGAAACCGCTCCGGCACTGAGAATCTTCCGGGCGTTGCCGCTTTCGGAAAAATCCTCGGCTACCTTCCGGGCCCTAGCTCTCCTGCTACCCACGGTGACCCCCTTTTCCATTCCGAGCCGGAGCTGGAAAATTTTCGCAGCCGGATCGTCGCTGCGCTGACGGAGATCTTCCCGCGCATCGTTTTCAACACTCCACTCGCTCACTCCGTCCCGACGACCCTCAACTTCTCGATCCCGGGCATGGCGAGCAAAGAGATCCTGGATCTTTTCGATTCTGCCGGTATTCGCGTCAGCGCAGGTTCGGCATGCAGCTCAGCCGCGATCAAGCCGAGCTACGTGCTTCAGGCCATGAACCTCGACTCCTGGCGCTGCTCGGCGGCCGTCCGACTCTCTTTTGGACCAGCGCTCTCCGAAGAAGAACTGGAAGAAGGACTCCTCGCGCTGCGCGAAGTGGGTC
>JBEIOW010000455.1:0-2515 GCA_040377385.1 Bacteriovoracaceae bacterium
CCAAGTACCAGGGAGCGGTTCCCTGGGTTTGTTGTCGGGTTTGAGATCTAAAAATCGACGCTGAAGTGCCTTGACCTCCAGCGCAAGAACGAGGTTGCACCACGTCTGATTGTATTCTTGTTTCCAGCAAAGGCTTCCGCTCGAAACGCTCAGATAAGAGGAAGAATACGGGATGAGTGGCCGCTGTCTTGAGTCGAGAAGATTCAGGGTCCACCTTTTCTCGCCAGATGCACTTTGGTCTTTAGGTAGTGAGCCTGTGGCCCAAGAAGGGAGAGTGATTACGAACCCGAGCAGCGCGGTGACAGTGTGGAATCTCATCCTGGGACAATTATTCTTGAAGTGATGGTGCGAAGCAACTTCGGGCAAAAACCGTCAAGCCGTTGCCGACCTCAGGGTACGCGGAACAGCTTACCTCTGAACCTCTCTGTCAGTTTAGACCCCACCTCTTCAAACCGTAGGCGTCCGATGCCTTCATCACTGAAAAGGAAGTCCGCTTTCGCTTGAAGCCCGCAAGGATGAAGCCCGTAGAAGCTATGAGGCGTTCGATAAACATTCAAAGCGAGCCCGTGTTGAGCGATTCCGTTCTCTACGCGAATCCCGACGGAAGCAAGTTTGCCGAGCTGGGTCCAGACTCCCGCCTCAGCACCCTCGCGAATCTCCGCAGAGACATCGAAAGCTCTCGCCGTATCGCGTGCGGCCTCGAGCAGCGCTTCCACGACTTTCCTGACGCCCCGGGGATCGCCCACTAGGCGTTCGAGCCGCTCGACCGGAAAAAGCACCCACTGTCCGGGGCCGTGGTAGGTCGCGCGTCCGCCGCGGGAAACGGCGAGGCTCGTGATGCCGCGTTGTTCGAGTTCAGCGGAGCTCGCCCAAACATCCTGCGGCTGGGTGCTTCGGCCAAGCGTGATCACGGGCGCGAGTTCCGAAAGGAGGAGCTCGCCGGAGCCCCCCGCGAGAATGCGTGTGACCACCTGAGCTTGATACTCGAGCAATGCCGAATAGTCCCAGGGCGACTGTGGGGTGCAGCGGCGGAGCGTGACCGGGAGGGTTCCTTGCGACATGGCTGAGGGAGGTGTTCCCTCGCCGCGCGAGCGACGTCAATGGAGTTCGGAGCGGGAATTCGCGCCCGGAGGCATCGGCGGAGGTGTGCCGGCTGACATCCGCCGGCGTGGGAAGAGGAAGTGCACGGGCTCTTCCAGGAGCTTTCGTCCGACGCTACGGGCGATCGCCAGGAACCGCATCCGGTCCACGTTGCGCGCGCGCAGGGCAACGATCATCGCCAGCGCGAAGCTAACGGTAAAGTTCAGCAAGCCGATGAAGAAAATCCCGATGAACCCGAAGTAGAGGTAGCTCAGAATTTGCGGATCATCCCAGAGGGTAGCGCCCGCGAACACGTACGAGGCGGTGGAGAGCGTGACATGCCTGACATCGATGGGAAGTCCGAGGAATTTTCCGATGACCGGCGTGAATCCGAGGAGTACCCCGAGCAGCGTATTGGAAGCGATGCCGGAAATCTGATGGGAGATCGCTTCCGCCCAGCGGGTGGCGCGAGCGCGGCCAAACCGCCGAATCATCGTGGGGTGATTGGCCATGGCTTCGCCCAGGCGGTGATAGACGAACGCGTTTTCAATCCAACCGGATCCGACGCTCGAGGCCCAGAGGAGCACGCCGGTCAGTGCGGCGTAGAGCAGAGTCATCGTCGTAAAGGGGTCCAGAGAGGTGATCGCGTACAGAGCGGTCTTTTGATCCAGCAGACTGCCGCCGAACCACCACCGATGCGTGAACTCAAGCGCGAGCGCGGCGGGAATGACCGCCCCGATGTTGCCGAGAACAGCGGCGAACTGCGAGCGCGTGATGAGGGCCACTTCCTCGGCGAAGCCCGAGAATTCGATCTGACGGTCCTCGATTTTGGCCGAGAGGGCGGCGGCCGTCATGGCGGGTTGCTTGGTGGCGAGCTTGAATCCGAGCGCCTGCATGACGAGGAAGCTGCCCGCGTAGTTGAAGGACGCGAAGACCGCCTCAAAGAGCGGCGCGACCTTGAACTTCCCGAGGAAAAACTTCATCAGCGCCGTGCCCGCCGTGAGCACGCCACCTCCGGCGGCCTGCGCGAGAAGTGCCCAGTACTCGCGCGCGTTTCGCGCGATGTAATGCTCGCCGGTATCGCCGGCGCGTTGGACGATCTTCCGCGATAGGAAGCGGAGGTTGTTGCCCACGAGGCTGCGCAGGCTGCGGTCTTCGGTGGCTTCGCGCGCGAGGTGGATGAGGAGCGCTAAGGTGTCGGCGTTCTCCGGCAATCCGGTTTCCGTGCGGGGGGCGAGCAAGGAGACGAGCGTCTCGATGCGCGCAAGGCAGCTCGACATTCGCTCCAGCTGGTAGACGAGATCGACGCTGACGCCGAAGGATTCCAGGTGATCGTAAATCCCTTGGATTCGGTCCCGACAGCTCTGAACTTCCGTGAAGACCTCGGCGGCCGAAACCAGCACGGAGGGATCCAGCGGGCCGTGCCCTCGGCGGC
>JBEIOW010000571.1:0-1759 GCA_040377385.1 Bacteriovoracaceae bacterium
CGGCTTACTCCGCCTGGAGCTACGGCATCAGCGATTGGACACACCGACGACAGGTCACGGTCGGCGAGCATTTCGCGACCACCGGCGCGGGCACCGACTATCCGAACATTCGCCTCTTCCGCTCCAAAATTCGGGGTACGCAAGAAGGCGGCGGCGTCGCCTACGAGCCTCTTCATCGCACCCCGCTCTCGATCAACGAGTGGTTCTCCCAGGTCATGGGTCACGTCGCTCGCGCTTGGTATTGCGGCTGGACTCCGGACATCGGCAAGGAACTGGAGCGAGAAACAATCCATCCCCCCCTCATCGCTGCGCTCCGGCAGCTGGACGATGCCTCCGAGGTGCTCTCCAAGATCTGCGCCGAAGCCAAGCGGACCGCGATCGAACTTCACGAAAAGGGACGTAAGCTCAAGTCCGAGAAGGTGATGGGCATTCGCGAGAGACAGGATCTTCAGAATCTCGCCAAAAAACTCATGGAGCTCGACCAACTCATCGATCGACTCGTCGAAGCCCAACCCGCGCTTACCGCTTTCGCGCAAATGAGCAAAGTGCTCCTGCACAACCTCCGCGGGGAAGCCCTCTCGGAGCTCGGACTCGAAACGGCCGAATCCTACGCGCAGCTCGCCCACGGGGTCGGATTACTCCGCGACTGGATCAAGCACACTCTGGACCTCGCCCGACCAAAAGCGATCGGGCCCGCGGTCGTCATCCCCCTGCATCGGTAAGGAGAACACGCCATGAACCTCTTCAGCTTGAACGGCGAAAAGATCGAAACTGGACTCGCTCAGAACGAAAACTTCGAGAGCCTGCTTCGCTACATCTACGAGTCGCTCACTGGGCCGAATCGGGTCGTCTCCAGTATCCGCGTGAACGGGATCGACCTGAACGAGGATGAGGAGAACTCCCTCGCCGCGGTCGCGCTTCAAGACCTCGACTCAGTGGAGGTCATTCTCAAAGACGCTAAGGAAGTCACCGAGGAAACCCTGCAGTCCCTGCGCGAGCTCCTCCGCCAGATGGTCCCGCTCTGCGTGAGCTGCACCACCATGACGGAACTTCGGCGCATTCTCGATGGCATGGAGATGATGGTCGAATCCATCGCTCACGTAAAAACAGCGATGAAGGTCGAAAAAATCGATTTCCTAGAAGCGCGAGAAACGGAGCTTCTCGAGATGTTGCGCGAATTGCTCGCCACGATGACGCCCGACCAGCCCGAGGCCCGCCACATCCTCCTGTCGCAGAAGCTACCCGTGCATCTCCTAGGCTGGATCGAAGACGCGATTCCTCGCCTGATCCGCTACCGCGACTCCTGAGTTAGCTCTTCTCATCAGACGGCTCGCCCCGGAGCCAAGCCAGGCGTTCGCCGATCTGCTTTTCCAGGCCGCTAGCGGTCGGACGATAGAACCGCTTGCCCGCCACCTTCTCGGGTAAGTGGCTTTGTTCGCGGGCGGCTTTCGGATCTCCGTGAACGTAACGATATCCTTTACCGTAACCCTCAGCCTTCATCAGGCCCGTGACGGCATTGCGCAGATGCATAGGCACCGGGAGCGCGCCCGTCTCCCGCACCAGCTCCTGGGCCTCGCCGATGCCGACGTAGCTCGCATTGCTCTTCGGGGCGCACGCCAGATACGTCACCGCTTGCGCGAGGTTGATGCGCGCCTCCGGCATGCCGACAAAATCGACCGCATCCTTCACCGCGATTGCGACCTGCAGCGCCCGCGGATCCGCGTTCCCGATGTCCTCGCTCGCGAAGATCACGAGGCGA
>JBEIOW010000586.1:0-1607 GCA_040377385.1 Bacteriovoracaceae bacterium
CGATCGTCGATGCTTCGACCGTAGACCCCGAGCGTTCCTTCATGGCCAACCGCTACGATAAGGGCGGCGAAGAGGCCTACCTGAACTGCCCAATGGAAAAGGAAGAGTACGAGGCTTTCATCGACGCCCTGATGGCCGCCGAGAAAGTTCCGCCCAAAGCCTTCGAGCAGGAAAAATTCTTCCAAGGTTGCCAGCCAATCGAAGCGATCGCCGCCGGTGGCCGCGAAAGCTTGCGCTTTGGACCGATGAAACCCGTCGGCCTCAATGATCCCATCACGGGCAAGCGCTACCACGCCGTCGTGCAGCTGCGCGCCGAAAACCGGGGCCGCACGGCCTATAACCTCGTCGGCTTCCAGACCAAGCTCAAATATGGCGAACAATCCCGCGTCTTCCGAATGATCCCGGCACTACGGAAAGCGGAATTCCTCCGCCTCGGATCCATTCACCGCAATACCTACGTCTGCGGACCTCGCGTCCTGCGCGGCGATCTTTCGCTCAAAGGATCTCCGCAAGTTTACCTCGCCGGACAGATTACGGGGGTCGAGGGCTACCTAGAATCCGCCGCCTGTGGATTGCTCGCGGCCATCTTTATCGAACAACGCATCCGCGGGCTGCCTCACCGTGCACCCCCTGCGAATACTGCCTTCGGCGCGCTGCTGGGACACATCACTGCCTCGGATCCTAAACACTACCAACCCGCGAACGCTCACTTCGGTTTGTTCGACCCGAATCTTTTCGCGCCAGTCCCCCCGAAGACTGGCAAGGAAGAGCTCCGGAAGAACTGGGCCGGACAAGCGTTCGAAAACTTCCGCGCTTGGTGGAAAAAAAGGCCGCATGTCGATGCCGGCGCCCTCCCCGCTTAAGGGGCCCTTACTCATTGCGGTCGCCGCGGTGCTTTGGAGCACCGACGCGCTCGTCCGCTCTCCAGCCGTCAGCCTGATTGCAGCCGAATGGTTGGTCTTTCTCGAACACTCAATCGCGCTGCTCGTCCTGCTTCCCCTCGCCTACATGCGGGAAAAACTCGATCTGTTCCGGATGGACAGAAAGGAAATCGCCGCAGCCGCCTTCTCGGGCATCGGTGGATCAGCGCTCGCCACCGTGCTCTTCACGGCGAGCTTTCGGTACGTGAACCCTTCGGTTGCGATCCTCCTGCAAAAGACCCAGCCGATCTGGGTGCTTCTCATGGCGACGGCGTTCCTTGGAGAGAAACCTACCCGCCGGTTCTGGCCATGGGCATTGCTCGCACTGGGATCGGCGATCACGCTCAGCGTCCCTGACTTCGGCGAAGCGATCGGAGCGCTCACTTCCTTCAATCAGGTGCGCGGCCCGGTTTACGCGTTCGTGGCCGCACTCCTTTGGGGCATCACGACCATCGTCGGCAAACGCCTCACTCGAAATCAGGGCAGCTTAAAAATCACCGCATGGCGCTTCTTCTTCGGGTGGACCGCGCTCGGACTCCTGGTCGCCTACCAGGCGGGAACCGGAGCGGCGCCCGTTCCGACGGTTCTCGCTGAATCCGGAAAGCTGCAACTTTCTTTGGGATATATGGCGCTTATCCCGGGATTACTGGCGATGATCCTCTATTACGCTGGAATGCGGCGGACTCC
>JBEIOW010000094.1:0-7098 GCA_040377385.1 Bacteriovoracaceae bacterium
GACCTCGGCGGCGGTAAGGTAGTTGCCGGGGGACACGCGCTTGAAGGTGCCTACCCGCCGAATCTCGCTCTGCCAGTTGGGCGCGATCACGCGGTACATGCGCGAGTAGTAAGTGTAGTACTTCGCCTCTTGCGTGTTCAGCAGGTTCTCCGCGCCCTGAGGGAGGCTTTGATCCAGGAGCGCTTGATCCGCACCGCCGCCCGCGGCTTGGGCGGCGCGTGTTTCGGTGGAAAGTGTTTCTGAGGATTGCGAGCGGGGTCGGGGAAGGCCGACGCCGAGCTGGGAGAGGGGGGGCGCTGGGGCGGCCGCGGGAGCGGCGCGTTCGCGGGCAGTTCCTGCACCCGGAGCGCCAGGACGAGGGAGCACATCCGTATTGCGCGCGCGAGTCTCTCGCTCGACGCGGCGATTTTTGTCCGAGCTGTAACGGGCGTCCTCCGGCGCGGTGTCGGAGGCCGGCGAATCCTTGCCGAGGATGAGCGGCTTTTCTTTCTGCCAGGTGCGCTTGAGATCCGCGAGCTTCGCAGCGTCCCAGTTCTCGACGGCGACTCGCTCCGGCTGGCGGTCGGAGAACGAAATCCAGCGAGAGGTGAGCAGAAAGAGCAGGTGAATGAGGACGGCAATCGCGAGCGCGACGATCCAGACGCGTGCGGAGGTACGGCTTTCGTCGTCGTCGAAGGGTTCGGTTTTTCGGATGGCCACGAGCCCGCTCATGCCTCGGGAATATCCCAAGCCCGCTCCCAAGTCATCCGGCGGAACGCTTCCGGTGGGATTGGAGGGTTTGCGCGAGCTGTCGTAGCCATTCATTCTGGCGTTGCCGCAAGGACTCGATCTTTCGATCGAGCGAATCAATCTCGGCTTGACGCGCTCCTTCGGCCTCTAGGCGCGCAAGTTCCGCGAAGTAGTCCCGCATCTGAAGCTGGGCCTTCTCGAGTCGCTCACCAAAAGCTTCGAGGAGTTCTTCGGCTTCCGGCGGATCCAAGCGGTGCTTGAGTCCGACCCCGCCCGAGCGCATTTCGGTCAGCTGCTCGTCGCGTTCTTTGATCGCCTTTTTGAGCTCGTGAATACGACCGCCTGCTTTGAACAGAAGGTCGTCGAGCGTTTGCACTCGGGTCTCCAGGGCTTGAACTTTGCCTGCGTCGATCACGGGTACGGACGGGAAGGGACGCAGCCAGGGGATTTTTGAGTCCACTTCTGCGTAGGGCTTCTCCGTGAGTTGCGAGCTCGGCAAGGTATCTACCCAGAAGGAGTGCACGAGATTGGGATGTTTTTGCGAAGGTGCCGAAGGGAGAAGCGCGACCAGAATCTCGACCTGTTGGCTCTCTGGAAACAGAAAGACGCGAACATAGTCCGCGTGGCGCAAAAGAAGCTGAGCGGGTTGCGTGGAGCTCTTCACGCTTGGCCAAAACGCACGCGCGACATCCGCGGGGGTCCAAGTCTTCAAGGGCGTGCAAAGACGAATAAAAATTCCACCTGCATCCACCGCGAACTGGAAAGAGGCATTGGCGACGTTGCGGTTCACAGCGTTGGAGAGATCGCTTTTTCCAGAGCCGTCTTCGTAGACGAGTCCCCAGAGCGAAGTGAGGATGAGGCGAGTGGACAGCAGGCGCGCTTGCGCTTCGGGCTGGTCCATCCCGGGCACGCGAGCGATTTGGTCAAAACGAAACCCCATCCCGTTTCGGTCGCCCCAGTTCTCCGTGTAGACAAGAGTGTCGGGACGTAGCAGCGGTCGAATACCAGTGCGTGTAGATTCGCGAACCATGCCTTGGAGGGCGAGCGCCACTTCCGAGGCTTGCAGATGTGTCCAGTCGAGGAGGATTGCGCGGTTGCGCTCGAGCGTCAGCTCTTCGAGATCGTGCGGCCGGATCGCATCTGCAAAATATCCCGCAAAGATCGTATCGCGGCGGTTGGAAGAGCTCAGCCTCGTGTCGATGCGCGTCCACGCTAGGTAACGATACCAAGGAGCGAGCACGACCTTGGGCTTTTGCGCTTCGATCTGCGCGAGGAGCTGCGGCTCCTCGAGATCGCGCGAGCGCAGCGTCTGGAGCGAGCAAAGTTTCCCGAGCTGATCGAGCATGCGGCCGAGCGCCACCGCGCGGTCGCGCGGAAGCCGGTCGTCGATCACGACGAGCACGGTGGGGCGTTTTTTGGGGGCGGCGGACGCATTCATCGAGCGTAGGACCTCGATGTCTGATCGGCGAATAAGGGTCAGGGGCTGAGCGTCAGCTCTTTGGCGCAGCTTCTTCGTCCACGGGCATCTGCAGCCGTGCGAAGAGCTTGGGAACCTCCGCGCCGAGCGTGTACGCAAAGCGCGTTTTCGTCACCGTCGATAGGTCCGGGCGTTCGTCCAGGAGTGGGGTGCTGAAGCAGCGGGCGAGCGCGAGTGAGGCCTCCGGGAGCACCGGGTAAATCATCACCCCGAGCGCCTCGACGGCATTCAGCGCGGTACCGAGTACGACCTGGAGGCGATCCTTCTGGGTCGCGTCTTTAGCGAGTGCCCACGGCTTCATGTCGTTAATGTAGAGATCACAGGCGGTCACGAGCTCAGACCACGCCTTGAGCGCGTTCTGGTATTTGAGTTCGGTGAAGGCTTCGTCCCAAGCTTTGAGCGTTTCGGCGCGTTTGGCCAGAAGCGCGCGATCGGGATCGGTGAGCGCACTCTCTGGAAAGGAGCCCGTGAAGTTCTTCACGCAAAGGGTGACCAGGCGCGAAGCCAAGTTGCCGATGCCGTTGGCCAGGTGGGCGTTCGAACTCTGGATGAACGACTCCAGCGAAAAGCTCGAGTCGAGCCCAAAGGACATCTCGCGCAAGAGGTAGTAGCGCAGGTTCTCTATCCCGTACTTCTCCTTGATCTCGAGCGGGCGCACGATGTTGCCGATGGTCTTGGACATTTTGTTGGCGCCCATGAGCCAGTAGCCATGCACGCGGAGCTGACGGAAGAGCGGCACGCCGAGCGCCATGAGCATCGTCGGCCAGTACACGCCGTGGGCCTTGACGATGTCTTTGGCAATGAGGTGAGTCGCGTTCTTCCAAAGATCCTGATCCCAGTCCTTGCCCGGCCAGCCAGTTGCGACCAGATAATTGAGAAGCGCGTCGAACCAAACGTAGGTCACGTAGTTGGAGTCGAATGGGAACTCGATGCCCCAGGAGAGGCGGTCTTTCGGACGCGAGATACACAGATCCTCGAGCGGTTGGCTCTTGAGGAACGAGAGAACTTCGCGGCGGTAGTGATCGGGCTGGATCGCTTCCGGGTTATTCTCGTAGTGCTCGATGAGTCGTGCGCCGTACTTGCTCATCAGGAAGAAGTAATTGGATTCCTTACGAAGCTCCGGCTTGGTGAGCGTGTCGGGGCAGAGGCCGTCGGGAGTGAGCTCGCTCTCCGTGACGAAGCGTTCGCTGCCGACGTCGTAGAGGCCTTCGTACTCGCGGAAGACGATTTCGCCCTTGTCCTTCAAGTATTGAAGCGCGTGTTTGACCTGCGCCACGTGATGCGGCTCGGTCGTGCGGTAGAAGCGGTCGTATGCGATTCCGCACGCGTCCCAGGTCGCGCGAAACTGCGCCGAGATCTCGTCCACGAACGCGGGCTCGGCTTGACCCTTCTTCTTAGCCATGTCCGAGATCTTCTGGCCGTGCTCGTCGGTGCCGGTCAGGAAGTAGGTTTTCTCGCCACGCTGCCGATGGTGGCGGGCGAGGGTATCGCCGAGCATGGTCGTATAAAAGTGACCAATATGGGGCGTGGAATTGACGTAGTAGAGGGGCGTGGTGATGTAGCGCGACATGAGACTCGACTCTAACCGGATCGAGAGATAATGCGTAGCGTTATCTCAGTTATGGCTTACGCTTGAAGATGGAATGAGCGAAGCCTCCCCACCGCCTCCGTTTCAAGCTCCGGCCACTCGCCGCGCGACCTTGCGCTTTCGAATTTTAGCGCTCGTCGGCGCGCTCGCGCTGCTGTCTCTGGTGGGCTCCGCGCTCAGTCTTTACCGGATCACCGAAGTGAATCGCTCGATGGACGCGATCAACAAGGTCAGCGTTCCGCTCGGTCGGCTTTTTGTTCAGCTGCGTTCGGACGCGGAACTTTATCAGCGCGAGTTTGAGCGACGCTTAGGCGCCTCGCACTGGAGCGATGCTCGCTTCTCCGCCAAGCCCGTTCCACGTTGGGTGGAGGATGTGCTCGTCTCCGAAGTGGAGAAGATCCGGGAGTTCGTCACGCGGGACGTGCCTTGGGCCACTCCCGCGACGGCCGAAGCTTGGCGTACCTGGGTGGAAAGCACGACCGGAACTTTGACCGCGCTTCAAGACGATGCGCGGAAGCTGCCGGTGGCGCTCGAGCAGGCACAGATGGATCAGGCGCTCGAAATTCACACGCGTTGGACTTCCAACTTCGAGGCCTGGATCCGCAACATCGAATGGGGTCAGGAAGAACAAGACCGCGCGCTCCGCAAGGCGTTTGCGCTTTCGGAGGGGCGGGTCAGTCAGCTGCGCACCGGGATGGAAGTCATCCTGATCGTGGTCGTCTCGCTGTCCTTGCTCTTGCTTTGGCTCGGCGAGCGCGCGCTAAGGCCACTCGACGAGCTCACACGGCTCGCCCGTGAAATCGCCCGCCGCGGCTTGCGACGCGAGGACAAGGCCGCGCTTCCGGAAATTCCGCTCTCCCGAAAAGATGAGGTCTCGCAGCTCGCGCGCGAGTTCCACGCCATGGCCACGGCACTTCTGGAACGCGAACGAACGGTCGAGCAACAGCAGGGCCGTCTGGAAGACCAGAATCGTCGTTTGAAGGAGATGGGTGAGCTCAACTCGCGCATTCTCCACTCGATGGAGTCGATCCTGCTCGTCACGGATCTTTCAGGCCGCATCCAGCAGGCCAACCCCGCCGCCTGCGCACAGCTCGGGCTTCCGTTGGAAGCGGTGCTGGGACGGAAGCTCGGCGAGTTCGAATGGTTTTCTTCGTTGCCGGGGAGCGAAACGTGGCTCGAGGCCACGCGCATCTCCGCCGGCGAGGTCTCGCGCATCGAGCCCGTGAAGGTCGGCGCACGCATCTACGGGGGGCACGTCATGCCGCTCCGCGAGTCGGCGCGCGATACGTACGGCGAGGGTGGCGGCGCCGCTTACGGCGCGATTCTCCAGATTGAAGATTTGACGGGAGAGTCAGAGCTCCAAGCGAGACTTCAGTATGCCGAACGTCTCGCGGCCGTGGGACGCATGTCGGCCCAGGTAGCGCATGAAGTGCGGAACCCGCTTCACTCGATCGGACTCGAAGCTGAGATGGCGGCCGAGCGCGCGGGTCGGCTCGGGGACCGGGAGCTCAAGCGCTCGCTCGATTCGATTCTCCAGTCGGTGGACCGTTTAGGGAAGATTACGGAGAACTACCTGACCCTTTCGCGTCTTTCTTCCGGTAAGCGCGAGCTTCTCGATCTCGGAGAGATCCTCGAGTCGGTCCTCGCGACGTACTCCAACGCATTTGAATCCAAGCGAGTCCGCGTCGACTGGACACGCGAGTCCGAGGGTTCGCTCCCGGTTTCGCTGGATCGAGGCCTCGTGGAACATGCTCTCGGCAATCTCGTGAGGAACGCGCTTGAGGCCGTGCCCGAAGGCCGCGGCCAAATCCTTTTCAGCATGGGGCGAGTCGAGAGTGGCCGCGTCTGGCTCCGGATCGAAGACAACGGCCCGGGGATTCACGGCGAGGCTCGGGATAAAATTTTCACTCCGTTCTTCACGACTCGCGCTAGCGGCACGGGCCTGGGGCTTTCCTTCGTCAAGAAGGTGATCGAAGAACAAGCGGGATCAATTGACTGTTTGCCTCCCACCATCGACGGTGGGGCAGTATTTGAGATCGTGCTTCCGGAAGTTCCTTTGCGGCTCGAAGAGCCGAGCAGAAAGGAGGGCATCCATGGCGAAGCTCCTCTTGGTGGATGATGACCTGCAGATCACTGATTCGACCCAGCGCTTGCTCGCGCTCGAAGGGCACGAGGTCACCGTGGCGCACGATGGAGCGGAGGCGCTCGAAAAGGCGCGGGCATCGAACTTTGACGTGATCTTGACCGATGTGCGTATGCCGCACATGACCGGGATCGAGTTCCTGAAGACTTTTACGCTAGTTTCGCGCGAGACCCCGGTCATCTTGATGACCGCCTACGGAACGATCGAGGACGCGGTTTGGGCGATGAAGCTCGGAGCGGTGGATTTCTTGCAAAAGCCTTTCAAGCGCCAGCAGCTCCTCTCTTCGCTCGGCGGTGCGCTCGCCCGTAAGCGCGTCTCGGCCCAACCGGTCGCTTCGGGGCTGGCCCTTGGCGAATCGGAGTCGGCGGTTCGCCTCCGCAAAGTGGTGGAGCAGGTCGCGCCGACGACGGCGACGGTTCTCCTCACGGGTGAGAGCGGAACGGGCAAGGAAGTCCTCGCGCGAACGATCCACGAGCGCAGCGCGCGCGCGAAGGCGAAGTTCATCGCGCTCAACTGCGCAGCGATGCCGGCGAACCTGATTGAGAGCGAGCTCTTCGGTTACGAGAAGGGCGCGTTCACGGGGGCGACCCAATCCCGCGAAGGTTTGTTCGAGGCGGCCAACGGCGGCACGCTTCTGCTCGACGAGATCGGCGATATGCCGATGAGCCTTCAGGCGACGCTCTTGCGTACGCTTCAGGAGCGCGAGGTGCGCCGCGTGGGTGCGACTCAGGCCCGAAAAATCGATGTGCGAGTGATTGCGGCGACTCACCGGGATTTGCGCGAAGGCGTACGACAAGGGACGTTCCGCGAGGATCTGCTTTTCCGGCTCGAAGTCGTTTCGATCGGCATTCCGCCACTCCGCGAGCGCAAAGAAGACATTCTGCCGCTCGCGCGCCATCTGCTTGCGCTGGCAAGTGCTCGTCACGGAAAGAACGTCACGGCCATCTCACAGGACGCTCTGCGTTTACTTCAGATGCACAGTTGGCCGGGCAATATTCGCGAGCTTTCGAACGTGCTCGAGCGCGGGGTGGTTTTCGCCAATGGCGAGGCGCTCTTGGCTTCGGACCTGCCGCCCCACCTGGTGGCGCTCGCCAAGTCCGAGGAGCGTGGAGACGAGGTCGTTTCCTTCCGCGTCGGCACTTCGTTGCGCGAGATCGAAGA
>JBEIOW010000475.1:0-2378 GCA_040377385.1 Bacteriovoracaceae bacterium
ACATCGTGCCGATGGTGACGAGTTACCATTTCGTGCTCGAGGCGAGCACGCTCATCGAGGACTATCTCGCCGACGCCGGCAAGCACCGCTTCATCATCACGGACGACGAGTCCTGGCAGGCCAAGCGCGTGACGAACTTCTTTAAGAAGGTTTTTCTGGAGGAGAACAAGGGCGTCACCGTGCGGATCGGGCGCGCGCTGGATGTCTTCGGAAACTTCGTCGACGAGGAAGGCCGGGGAATCGGTCCGAATGGAACGACGGTCGATCCCGTGCGCTGGCTCACTTCGAACGGTGAGGTCGGCATCGATGCGGATCGCGACCGCGAATACACGCGCGAGCTGGGACAAACGCTCGTCGAGCGCTTCCACCGCGAGAACACGGTGCTCACTTCTCATCTGGTCGCTTTTGCTTTCTTTGAAAACCTCCGCAAGATCTACCCGGACCTGGATCTCTACCGCTTCCTGCGTCTGTCGCTCTCCCAACGTACGATCGGGTTCGACAACTTTTTGCCCGAGGCCGAGCTCGCTCACCGCGCGGTGAAGAAGCTCGCCGATGAGGGTAAGCTCTACCTCTGCGAAGAGCTCAAGACCTCCGATACCCGCGCGTGGGTCATGGACGGCCTCCAGAACCTCGGCCTCTTTCATGACCACGCGGTCGTGAAGATGCTGGACGGCGCGATTTTTACGGAAGATATGAACCTGCTCTACTATTACCGCAATCGCCTGACGGGCTACGGTCTATCCCGCATGCTCGGCAGAACCCAAGGAGGCTCCCATGGCCAAGGATTTTTGGCGTAAATCCCGCGTCGCCGTCGTCGGCGGGGGATCCTGGGGAACGGTGCTCGCGCATCTCGCCTCCAAGAATTGCGGCGAAGTGCGCCTCTGGATCCGCGAGGAGGAGCGCGCCCGACAGCTCAACTCCACGCGCTCGAACCCGAAGTATGTCAAAGGTCTGGAGCTGGGCGGAAATCTCAAGGCCTACTCCGAGCCGGAACGACTCTTCGACGGCGGCGTGCAGGGCGTGATCTGGTGCCTGCCTTCGAAGGCGGGCCGGGATCAGGCCAAAGATCTGGCGAAGTTCTTTCGAGGCGACGAGATCGTGATTCACGCGACCAAAGGCGTGGAAGAAGGTTCGCTCAAAACGACTTCGCAGATCCTTCGTGAGGAACTGCCGGCGCGCCGGATCGGCGTCGTCAGCGGACCTAACCTCGCCGACGAAATCGCGCGTGGCGAACCGGCAGCCTCTGTCGTTGCGTCCCCTTTTCGCGAGGTCGTGGAGGCTGGCCAGCTCATTCTCTCGAGCGATCTTTTCCGCGTGTACAGCGCGACCGACGTTGCGGGCGTGGAGTGGGCAGGAACGTTGAAGAACGTGCTCGCGATCGCGGCTGGTTCGCTCGATGCGCTGAAGCTCGGTTGGAACACGCGCGCGATGCTGATCTCTCGCGGGCTCGCGGAAATGGTTCGCTTCGGGGTCGCGATGGGCGGCCAGACTCAGACGTTTCTCGGTCTAGCGGGTGTGGGCGATCTGCTCGCGACCGCAAGCTCCGTGCTCTCGCGGAATTACCGAGTCGGATACGGCCTCGGAGAAGGGAAGGCGCTCGAAGCCATCCTCGCCGAAATCGGATCCACCGCCGAGGGCGTCAAGACCGCGCAGAATGTATCGGCCTACGCGCGTGCGCGCGGGATTTCGATGCCGATCACGGAAGGGGTGGACGTCCTCACGCGCGGTCAGGCGAGCGTGAAGGATGTCCTTCACGCTTTAATGGTCCGCCCTCCCATGGCGGAGTTCTGATCAGAACTTGCAGTCGGCGACGTTAGCGAGCGACTTGCCGAAGTAGTCGAGCGCCGTCGGCTTGCCGGGATCTTGCGCGTAGAAGCTGAAATCTTTGCCCTGATAGATGGGCCACGCGGATTCCCACGGATCGGTCACGTCTTGAGCGACGAGTTGAGCGATCGTCTTGCGAGTGAGGGCGTCCTTCACGGTGACGTCCACTTTGGCCTGGATGAAGGTTTGGCCAGACTGCTCATAGACCACCGTGGATTCGCCGATCTTCGGCGCGCGGGGCTTCATCGTGATGATGAGCGTGTCGGTCTTGCAGGTGACGGTCTCTTGAGCCGAGAACACTTGCGCCTGGATAGAGGCCGCTTGGGAGGCTGAGATGCTGGACAAAGCAATCCACGCAAACACAGAAAAATTGAATAATTTCATAGGACTATCTTCCACTCCGGTAAAATTGTAGGACACGGAGGGTGGATATAACGCTAAGAGTCATTTTGCAATATCGAATTGCTGCGCCTGGAGAGCGTCTGTTGACCGGGTCAGTTCGGGTACCGGAGGTAGTAGATGTCCGGAAGATTGCGCCACTTCTCCTCGAGGTC
>JBEIOW010000566.1:0-1789 GCA_040377385.1 Bacteriovoracaceae bacterium
CGTGTCATGGTGCTTTCATGGGCAGCAACCTCCCCCCCATTGATCGGCCCGAAAAAGGTGCGCTCCATCCACGGAACAAGCACCCCGGTCGCTACGACTTCGAAGCGCTCATTGCCGGCACTCCCGCGCTTAAGCCCTTCGTCGCGCCCAATCCTTACGGCGATCTTTCGATCGATTTTTCCAACCCCATCGCGGTTCGCACACTCAATCGCGCGTTGCTGAAGAACTACTACGGTCTCGAATTCTGGGAGATTCCGGATGGCTTTCTCTGTCCACCCATTCCCGGCCGGGCCGACTACCTCCACAACTTGGCCGACCTGCTCGCCCATTGTAACGACGACGTCATCCCGACGGGACCCAGCGTCCGGGTGCTCGACGTCGGCATCGGCGCGAGTGCGATCTATCCCATCATCGGCACTCAGGAATACGGTTGGAGCTTCGTGGGCTCGGACACTGACCCAGCCGCGCTCGCATCCTCGGAGAAAATCCTGAGCGGCAACCCGGAGCTCAAACCGCTCGTCGAGCTCCGTCGCCAAAAGAATCCGGAAAAGGTCTTCACCGGGATCATCGGCGCAGAGGAGCGCTTTGACCTCACCCTTTGCAATCCTCCGTTCCACGCTTCCTCGCAAGAAGCGCAGGCAGGTAGCCGCCGCAAATGGCATAACCTCGGACGCGACTCCAAAGGCACCAAACACGGACGCGACAAGAGCCGCACGCCGTTGCTGAACTTCGGCGGTCAGGACTCAGAGCTGTGGTGCCAGGGCGGAGAGACCGCTTTCATCACGCGGATGATTGACGAGAGCCGCGCCTTCGCAAAGCAAGTTTACTGGTTCACGACTCTCGTCTCGAAAGGCGATTCGCTCGAACAACTCTACGCGCTGCTTGAGCGCGCTGAAGTAGCGGACTCCCACACCCTGGAGATGTCGCAAGGGCAGAAAAAAAGCCGTGTGCTGGCTTGGACTTTTCTGGATGAAAACGCACGCGCGGAGTGGACTGGAGGAGGCAGCTGAACATGACCAAAACAAACCGTATTTTCGATTCAACTCATGTTTTTTCCCTCGTCTCCATCGCGGTGATGCTCTGGGTGATCCTGGCGGGAGCTTCGTCGGGCGTCCTCATCGCGGTCGCCATTCTGTTCCTGGGCATCGCCATCATGACGGCCGTCCACCACGCTGAGACTATCGCCAAACGCGTCGGCCCTTCGTTGGGTGCGCTCATTCTCGCAATCTCCGTCACGGTCATCGAAGTCGGTCTCATCCTTTCTCTGATGTCCAACGACACGCCGGACTCGGCAGTCGTTGCACGCGACACGGTCTACGCGGCAGTGATCATCGTCACGAATGGGATTGTCGGTTTCTGTCTTTTGCTCGGCGGCTTGCGCCACCGAGAGATGGGATTTCAAGCTCAGGGAGCCAATGCCTTTCTCGCAGTCCTGGCGGCCTTGGCCGGGCTCACGCTGATTCTTCCCAACTTCACGACCTCGACGCCGGGCCCCACCTACAGCACCGGTCAGCTGATCTTTTGCTCCATCGCTTCTCTCATTCTCTACTTCTCGCTCGTCTTCGCCCAAACCAAGACTCATAAAGATTATTTCGAAGTGATTACTTCGGACGAAGAACGCGCGCTTGAGGCGACGCACTACATCCCGAGCGCCCGCTCCGCGTGGATCAGTTTTGCCGCACTCATGCTGAGCCTCGGCGCCGTGATCGGACTCGCCAAGTCGCTCAGCCCCTCAATCGAAGTCGGAATGGCCGCGCTCGGCGCCCCTCGCGTGATGGTCGGTATCGTC
>JBEIOW010000182.1:0-5115 GCA_040377385.1 Bacteriovoracaceae bacterium
CGATCGCGAGGAGGAGGTCGGCGCTCGCGCTGGCTTGGGTGTGGGCGTCTAAGTAGGGATGAATTCCGGCGGAGTCGCCGAGTCCGAGGTAATCCGCCGCGCTGATCGCGAAGCCCTGCCCGCCGAGCGTGACCGCGAGGAGGAGTGCGTCGTTGGACGCCATTCCAGCGGAGGGGACGAGTTTTTTCTCGACCTGCGTGCCGTGCTGATAGGAGACGACCGGGGTTCCTTGGCCCGCACCGATGGGCAAGACCGCGAGGCCACTGGCGGGGGTCTGGCCGCCGACCCCATCGTCGGTCAGATAACGGACTTTCCAGAAGGAGACGGCAGAACGCGCCGAGCCGAGAACGGGCGCGAGACCCAGACGCTCCCGAGTCCCGTCGATCTGTTCGATGCTCATTTGCCCGAGCGGAAGGGCTTCAAGGAAGCGGCCTTCGCCGGCATGCGAAAATGAGAGGGAAAACAGGCTGATTGAGAGCGCGATCAACATCGGGGTTTTCAAGAAACGCATGGAGCCTCCAGTTAGGAAGTGAGTGTTTCCGGCTTATCACTAAGGGCCCGGAACGTCACGGTTCTGACGCAGAGGCTTTGCTCCATGTTCGGTCGGTTTCGAGCGATACTTTCGGGGGGAGACTCGTCATGGATGACCCAGCGAAGAAGAAGGCGTCGGAGTTCGCCGCGCCGAGTGAAGGGGAGAAGAAGGTCTCCCGTCGCCAGTTCGTCCGGACCTCCGCCGAAGTCAGCCTGATTATGGCGGCGCTCGCCGCGGGTTGCACGAGTCGGGGATCCTTGCGTCGGCTCGCCGTTTCGAGCCGCGACGATTTCGACTACATCGTGATTGGATCCGGAGCCGGAGGTGGGCCCGTCGCCGCGAATCTCGCAAAAGGCGGTTTCCGCGTGCTGGTTCTCGAAGCGGGTGGCCGTGACGTGAATCCCAATTACGCGGTCCCGGCGTTCCACGGGCTCTCCACCGAGGATGCCTCATTGAGCTGGGGTTTCTTCGTCAAGCACTACGAGAAGGAATCGCGTCAGAACAAGAACTCCAAACATATTCCCGGGAAAGGTGTGCTTTATCCCCGAGGCTCGACGCTCGGGGGCTCCACCGGACACAACGCCATGATCACCCTTTATCCGGATCCGCAGGATTGGGACCGGATGGGTGGTCTTACTGGCGATCGCGGTTGGAATGCTCGCGAGATGCGGCACTATTTCCAGCGACTGGAAAAGAATCGCTATCTGAGTGCCCAGCAAGCGGCGGCGATGGGCAATGGCCGAAACGGCTGGCTGCAGACCGAGCAAACGAATCCACTGATTCTTCTCCGTGATCGGCGCTTGCTGCGGATCGTGTTCGAAGCCGCACGAACGGAAGGGCTGTCTAACGAGCTGATCGAAAAGCTCCTACAGCAGCACAATATTCAGCTCGACCCGAATCGCGAGAGCTACGTCAACAACAAGACTGAAGGGCTCTTCAATATTCCGCGCGCCACCGCACTCGGACGCCGCAACGGGACGCGCGAACTTCTCCTTCGGACGGCCGAGGCTTATCCCCAGAACCTCGAGATCCGCACGGACTGCCTGGTCACGCGAGTGCTGTTCGATGATGTGGATCGCAACCGAGTCGTCGGCGTGGAGTACCTCGACGGAAAGGCGCTTTACCGCGCGGATGCGCGAGCGAGTTCCGCTACGGCTGCTTCCGCGCGCAAGTATCAGGTCCGCGCCGGACGTGAAGTGATTCTCGCGGGTGGGGCGTTCAACAGCCCTCAGCTCCTGATGCTGTCCGGTGTGGGAGATCCGGCGGAGCTGCGCCGTCACGGCATCGATGTGCGCGTGCCTCTCCCCGGAGTCGGCCGAAATCTGCAGGACCGTTACGAGGTTGGAGTGGTCACGCGCATGAAGGACAGCTTTGAGCTTCTGCAAGGCTGTCGCTGGGGCGGCGCGGGTGATCCATGCATGGAAGAGTATCGGCAAAACCGGATGGGCAGCGTTTACGCGACGAATGGCGTGGTCATCTCGCTTTTCAAGCGCTCCTCGCCGAGCCGGATCAATCCGGACCTCGCGATCTTCGGCATCCCGGGTGCCTTTCGCGGCTACTATCCGGGTTGGTCGAGGGACGCGATCCGTCCGGATCACTTCACTTGGGCGATCCTGAAAGGGCAGACCAATAATCGGGGCGGTGTTGTGAAGCTCAAGTCAGGAGATCCGCTCGATCCGCCGGACGTGTGCTTCCACTACTTCGACGAAGGAACAGATTCGGCGGGCGAGGATCTCGAAGCAGTCATCAAAGGAATCAAGATCGCGCGTCGGATCCAAGGCCGTCTGGGCGTGCGCACGATGGTGGATGACGAGACTACACCCGGCAGTACCCTGAAAACAGACCTCGATCTGCGGGCCTTCGTGCAGCGCGAAGCATGGGGCCATCACGCATCCTGCTCGAACAAAATGGGCGCCGCGAATGACCCCGCGGCGGTCGTGGATTCTCGTTTCCGAGTACATGGAGCCAAGGGTCTCAGGGTCGTGGATGCGAGCGTCTTTCCGCGCATTCCGGGACTCTTCATCGTCGTGCCGATTTACATGCTTGCCGAGCGCGCGAGCGACCTCATCTTGCAGGACTCGGCGGGCCACGAGGCCAGCGTGATTACTGGCGAGGCGGCAAGTAGTAGTTCGTGATCTCGGGCTTGGCGCTGCCGAAGCCTTGGGTGAGATCTTGTCCCTTTTCCCAGACGAACGGTGAGTCCACTTCGATCACATCAGAACCCCACATCGTTTCGTGAGTCCAGACCGTTACCCCGGCGATTGCGCCGGACGAGCTGATTCGGCCCGGCATCGCGTATTTGATCCAGGCCTCGCCTTCCAGCAGGGATCCTGGATCGGAAGCGAGCACGTCTTCGGGTTGGCCGAATCCCGGGCTCAGGCTGTAACCCGACCAGGTCTTCGTGAATTTCTTCGGAGTTGCGTCGTGGGCAGCGACCAGCACGTAATCCACCGCGAGGTCTTTGAAGCGTTCGTAAGCCTTTGGGAACCAAGAGTCGGCGCAGATCAAGGCGCCGATGCGACCAACCGGCGTTTCAAAGGACGGGAAAATCTCGACAGGCGAGCGCTGAATCTTCAGCTGCGCGTACTCGTAGCTAGGCGGATAAGCCTTCAGCACGAGCTTGGGATCGATCGCTCCGTTCGGATGAAATACGCCCATCACGTTGCGCATCGGACCTTTGAGGTCGACTCGGATCGCGCCGGACGCGTTGACCTTGGGCTCGGGCAGAGGAATGGAGCCGCCGATGATCGTCACGCCGTACTTGCGGGCGAGTGAAGAGAAGGTCGCCTGGTAGGCGTCGGCCATCGCCTGGCCTTTGAGATTGAAGAGGCGACGGAGTGCGGCGGCTTGAACATTCCAAACCGGCTCGGGCGAAGAAGTCGTGAGAATTTGCAGCCAGCGGCGCTTGATCAGGTAGGTGAGAGCGGCGTTCACGTCCTTGAATGCGGAGACATCAAAGAGTTTGGGATCCGTCTCGCCGACGAGCATGAAGTACATGCCCACCATCTCTGGGAGCAGAACAACCGTCTTGCCGGAAGGATCAATCCAGCCTTCTGCGCGCGCCTGATCGAGCATCTTGGCGTAGGCGGCTTCGAGAGCCGCGGCAGTTTGGTAATATTCGGGTTTGAGTTTGAGCTGGAGGGCGAGCACGTTGCCGGCGCCCTGGTCTACGCTGTAGCTCATCGTCGGAAAGGTGCCTTCCGCCTTCGCGCTAGTCGCGACTGCTGCCCCTGAGGAAACAGCGGCAAACAAAACCAGGGAAACGCTCCAAGTCCGCAACATCGATTGGTTTTTCATAACGCAATGCGTATATCCGGCCGACTCTGATTTGGCAAGCTCTGGCCCTTGGCCGGCCTTGTTCGTACCTCGAGCCCGGGCTATGACCGAAGCATGGCCTACCAAACCCTCAATGTGACTCAGGATTCTCGCGGTGTTCTGACGATCGCCCTGAACCGACCCGATGTCCGCAACGCCTTCAACGAGGTCCTGATTCGGGAGCTCTCGGACGCGTTTTCCCACGAAGCGATGGATCCCGCCGTCCGGGCGGTGGTCTTGACGGGAGTGGGTCCAGTCTTCTGCGCGGGGGGCGACCTCAATTGGATGCGTAAGGCGATTGATCAGGATTTGGACACCAACCTCGGCGATACGCGCGCGCTCGCGCAGATGTTCTCGCAGCTCAATACTTTCCCGAAACCGCTCATCGGCGCGATTCAAGGTGCGGCCATCGGAGGTGGCGTCGGTCTGGTTTCCGTTTGCGACATCGCGGTCGCGGTGGAAAGCACTCAGTTCAGTCTGAGCGAAGTACGGCTCGGTATCGTCCCGGCCTGCATCGGTCCATTTGTCGTGGCCAAGATCGGCGCTTCGCAGGCACGTGGGCTCTTCGTGAGCGCCGAACGGTTCAACGGAGCTAAGGCGCGCGAGATCGGCCTCGTTCATGAAGTCGTCGCGACCGAAACGGCGATGAAAGAAGCGGTCGAGCGAATCCTCGGCAACATTCTGCAATGCGGGCCGAACGCGATGTCGGTCGCCAAACGCCTCGTCCTGGACCTGAGCTGGCCCGAGCGCCGCTCGAAGCTCGGCGACCCGCTCGAATATGTGGCGAATACGCTCGCCGAGATTCGCATCTCCAATGAAGGACAGGAAGGCGTGCGCGCGTTCCTCGAAAAGCGCAAGCCGAGCTGGTTGAAATGAAGCCCCCCAAGCTGCTCGTCGCGAATCGTTCCGAGATCGCTTGTCGCGTCTTCCAGGCGTGCCGCGAGCTCGGCTGGAAAACGGTCGCCATCGCCGCACCCGGCGATGAAGAGGCCCGTCATCTGACCTACGCCGACGAAGTGCTGCCGGTGGACGGCTACTTGAACATTGATTCGGTCGTGGCCGCGGCGGTGAAGAGCGGCGCGGGTTTCGTTCACCCGGGTTACGGATTCCTCTCCGAACGTTCGCCGTTCGTACGCGCGGTCGAGAAAGCGGGAGTGACTTTTGTCGGACCAACCGCTGAGACGATGGATCTCATGGGCGGAAAGATCGCCGCCAAAGAACTCGCCGAGAAAATCGGAGTTCCGACGCTTCCTTGGGCAAAAGTCGAA
>JBEIOW010000249.1:0-4215 GCA_040377385.1 Bacteriovoracaceae bacterium
CCGGAACGTATTGTCAGAACAATCTCGCAGCTGGAACGTCTCATTGAGCAGATGAAGAACTTGACGCGCAGCAAAGGCCGAAGGGAACGGACCAAAATAGCGCGCACCATCGCGAAGTACGCGGCGAGTCCATTCGATGCGGGGCGCCGACTCCGAGAACTGAATTTTTAGATACGGGTAGGACTTGTCGTCCTTCAATCGCACGTTGAATTTGGGCTTATGCTTCTTAATCAGCGTGTTTTCGAGGATCAGCGCTTCGGCTTCGGTCTCGGTCAGGATGAACTCGAAATCACGGATTCGCTGAACGAGCAGCTCGGTGCGGCCGATCTCGTGCGGGCCGGACTGGAAGTAGCTCGAGACGCGGTTCCGTAGGCTCTTTGCCTTTCCCACATAGAGGATGAGGCCGGCGTCATCCTTCATGAGGTAACAACCGGGGGAAGTCTCCGCTTGCCGCGCCCGCTCAAGGAGCGCGCGTCGGATTTCCGCAAGGTCAGAGGTGGCGTTCTCTTGCTTTTCCATTCGCGCTCCCACTATAAACTAAGGCACATCCTATGGCACGCACCGCACAAGATACCCTCGCCTACTGTGGCAGTTGTAAAATGGACCTCTCCCATACGATCGTCGCCATGCAAGGCGATCGGGTTCTGCGGGTTCAATGCCGAACCTGCCGTAAAGAACACGCTTTCAAATCCCCAAAAGGAGTCAACGATCCGATGGCCGTGAAAAAAGCCGCTGCTGCGAAAAAATCCAAGAAATCCGCCGAAGAAGGTGCCGGTGGCCCAAGCCCAGTGGAGATGGAGTGGGAAAAGCTGATGAACCAGCACAAGGCCACCCCAACCAAGCCCTACTCGGCCAAGGGGAACTTCAACCTCGGCGACAAGATCGCGCATCCGACCTTCGGCGATGGCATCGTCGGCAAGCTCATCTTCCCGAACAAACTCGAAATCATCTTCCGGACGGACGTGAAGGTCCTCATTCACGCCGGCGTGGCCTGATGCCCCGTCTTCTTCATCCGGCTCTGGCTATTCTGACGGCCGCGCTCCTCACGGGCGCGGCCGCTTGTTCTTCCACCCCTAAAAAGCTCCGCGAGAACTCCTTCCGCATGGCCGAAGGCAAGCGGGTCGCGCTCGTCGATATCGACGCGGAGAATTCCGCGCGCTCCATCATCGAAGTTTCTCTCGTGAACGCGCTCACCCGCACCGGCTACTTTGATCTGGTCGCCAAAGAAGACGTGACGAAGGCGAAGGCCCTTCCCGGCATGATCCCCGGCGATGTACGCGAGATCGCCAAAGCCGCCGGCGCTGAATTTGCTCTGAGCATCCACGCAAAGAAGTTCTTCGCTGAAGAACGCAAAGGCCACTCCAACGAGCGCGTCTACGACTCCCAGCTCGCCGCCGAACGCGGCCGCGACGCCGGCGAAACCGACCGCCTCTACGAAGTCCGCGTTCTTGAAGGCGAGGTCGAAACGGAGTTTGTCCTCACCCACGTCGAGACCGGCGACGTCGTTCGCAGCATCACGAAGAACAAAGAAGAAGTGATCCGCGATAGCCGGCAAGGCGCGATCCGCATGCCTCCCCGGCTGCGTTTCCTCGAGCAGGTCACGCAAAAGGCGGTTGACGCGTTCTTCGACCAGCAGAAGCGCTAGTCCGCAAAAACTCGGCAACCGCCTTCACGCTCATGCGAGCATTCTACAAGTGACTGGGCTCTAAAAATCTACGGACTGAACAATTGAGCAATAAGGCAGCACCGTCGACGAAGCTCCCATGGGGCGATAGCAAGCGAGCTCACCCACGGGGCTAGAATCGTCCCGGTTCCTTCTCATCGCTACGCTGGTGATTTCCAGCTGCCAGGGCGTCTCCCTCCACTCATGATCGATGAAAGATACGAGTGCTTGCACTACGGCTGGATCCCGAGTCGTAAAAGTAAGGTGATCGCGCGGCACTGGAATCCAAGTCGTTCCAGTTCCGGTTAAAGTGCAGGAAAAAACATTGGCGCGAGTCCCCACCTGGGAATTTTGCCACGTGCACGTCCTCGAACACTGAAGGCCCTCAATGCTTCGAGTAAAGGTTCGGTCGCAACTCGCCTCTCCCGGGCGATACTCAGGTTCGCCTGACTTCTCCACCATTCGCCAATACAGCCGCTCCTGAAACAACGGACCCGTAAAACTATACTCCTCGGCGGCCATGGCGAGCGAAGGGGGCATCAAAATGGAAAGGAGCATCATCCATACGAATAAAAATGAAGATCGAGTCATGAGGCAGGTCTCCCTAGGTAAGGGAAATGCGTGGGTGGACACCCACACTCACTATGCGGACCTCCGCCAGTGCCGTCAATGTCGACGTGCCGGCTCGCGCCGGCACCAGAAATAGGTTTGAAAGTGGCGTGATATCCATCACGCCACTTTCAAATACAGGAAGAGAAACGATGAGCGACGTCAGTCATGCCCGGCGCCCGGATCGTCGCTTGTCCGCAAGTGCTCGAAAACTCGATGCGCAACCCGTCGAGAGCCGCCGCATTCCCGATCTTCATCGATCCCTCGAATGAGCCCGAAGTCGGATAACAGCAGGTGCCGACGCCCCACTTGACGTCCACGGCAGTGAGGGTCGCAAGTGAGCGACTCGCTTTCTCGCTGATCTCAAACGATCCCCCGCGAAGCGATCGCACACCGCGCGCAAGATCTTCGGAAAGCACCGCCGGCGTGGAGCCCACCGAGCGCATCGAGATCTCGTAGTTCACCGTCGCATCGGTCTCGTCACGATAGACCCGTGACACTCCCGGCACCGTGAGATCAAAGGCGCCGTCGCCTCGCTTGGTCAGCGTCGCGCCACCGCCGAAAACTTGCCCACGGAAGTCGATCCGGTTCGCCGACGTTACCGTCGCCGTCCCTGCGCTCGAAACCATCGTCAACTCAGCGACCCGAGTTACGGATTTACCGGCGGCATCCAGCGCACAGGTGGTTCCGCCTCCAGTGTCGACATAGTTGGCTACGACCGTTCCAGCGAGGGTAGAAAGCCCGCCATCGGATGTGCAGCTCATGTAGGTGATCGAGCGAGTATTAGCAGCACAGGCCTGGGTCGCGACGCGCGCGGGACAAGCGGCGGACGCGGGAGACCGAGCGAAAAGATTCTTCATGCGGAACCACTGATCCACGGAAGCGTCCGCCAGGAAGGCCGAGCCCGCCAGATCGTCCACGATTCCGTTCAGGAGATTGACCGACACGGCTGAAAAGGCGGTCGGACCGGTGGACTCTCCACCATCCTCGAGCGCTTGCCGATTGCCCATCCAGCCGCATCCCGCGAGGGCGAGTACCAGGAGCAAAGAAGCCGCAGGGCGAACTGAAAACGGGAGCGCGATATTCATAGGAATAGAATAGTCGCGCCAACGCGCGCGATCAACGCCGGAGTCCGACAATCCCTTGTCACTGTTTGCGATGGGATCACAAACCGAGACTGAGGAGCTTCAAGCGACGCAGACGGTCGCGAATCCTCGCGGCCTCTTCGAAGTTGAGGGCACGCGAATACTCGCGCATCTCTTCCTCGATCTTGCCGATCGCCTTGGGAAGGTCCTCGATCGTCGTGAAGTGTTCGCCCGCAAGCGAACGCACCTCTTCCAGGCGCTGTGCCGGATCCACCCAGTCCGCCATGCCCCCGCGAAGCTCGGCCAAACCGTCGGCGGCGGACCATAGGCTCTCGCGACGCGCGTCTCCTTTGGAACCCGTACCGAGCACCCGTTTGGCCATCTGAGCCGAGTCGCTGGGCTTGGTTTTGCCGTCGGGCCCCGACGAAATCATCTCGGGCACAGCCTTGCGGATCGTCTGCGGCGTGATGCCGTGAGCGGTGTTGAACTCTTCCTGAAGCTTGCGACGTCGAGCCGTCTCGCCGATCGCACGCTTCATACTTTCGGTCATCTTGTCGGCATAAAGAATGACGTAGCCGTCGGCGTTCCTCGCCGCGCGACCGATCGTCTGCACGAGCGAGCGCTCACTGCGCAGGAAGCCTTCCTTGTCGGCATCGAGGATGGCGACGAGCGAAACTTCCGGCAAGTCCAGACCTTCCCGCAGGAGGTTGATCCCCACCAATACGTCGAACGCTCCCAGGCGCAAGTCGCGCAGAATTTCGATGCGCTCAAGCGTCTCAATGTCCGAGTGAAGGTATTTTACCTTCACTCCTTTCTCTTGATAGTAGCGCGAGAGATCTTCGGCGAGCTTCTTGGTCA
>JBEIOW010000045.1:0-8944 GCA_040377385.1 Bacteriovoracaceae bacterium
GAATGCTCCGCCTCGACGGCTCCGCTCTTCATCGCTGCAGAAGCAGTCAGCACTTCGATCACGGTGAAGTGCGGAAACTCCGGAAGAAACGGTAAGTTCGTCACCGAGATGCGATCCGCATCGGACGTGGATTCAGAAACGAAGATGTCGGACTGCGGTCGGGAATAGTTCGAAGTCTGCTGGTCGGGAGAGAGCGTGTCTTCCGTGGAAAAGATGGAGTCGGAAGGCCCGAGCCGCACCTCGGCATTCACGCCGCGCATCGCCTGGACGAGTAGAACGCCCGCGTATTCGCTGATCCGCGGAATCAAGATGCGGCCAGCCTGCAGTTGTGGCTCGAGATCGCTTTCGCTGATCCCCATATTCTCGCGTTTGATGAGGTCGGTGAGTTTTTCCTTCTCCTCGGCCGAGAGCCGACCCGTGATGGAGAGGCTGAACGGGAACTCGGCCTGCACGACGGGTTTGCCGACGTGGGTGCGCTCGGCGAACTCGCGAAGGAGGTCGAGCGTATTAGCCGACGTGGGGGGCTCGGACGTCGTGCTCGTGCCGGGGGGCGTGAAAGGTGGGGGGACGGCGAGTGAGGACGAACCTTCGGGGTCGGGGGAAGCGGCCTCCGCTGCGGGATCGAGATTTTCAAAAGCGATGCCGCCTGATTCTGAGATCCCGGCGTCGGAGTCAGAACCCAAGTCGAGCGGCGGGATCTCCTCCATCGCCGGAAAGTCGGGGGCGAGAGACGCCATCGGCGAAAGATCTCCCCCCTCGGTGAAAGGGTCAGAGGCGGGAGTGGGGGTCTTGGACGTATCCTTCGTCTTCTCGCTCACGATGCTCCGATCATGCTCCGTGGCACTTCTTGAATTTCTTGCCGCTGCCGCATGGGCAAGGGTCGTTGCGGCCGACTTTTGGGCCGTCCGCGGCGCGCACGCCGCTGGAGACGACTTCGCCGCCCATGCCGAGCTGCGCGTGACTCATGGTCATGTTGCGAGGTTGGCGCGCGACTTGGCTGAGGAAGTCGGGAGCGGGCGCCGGACGCTGTAGTTGTGCATTCGGGCCGGCGGTTGCGCCGGCAGGGGCCGTGAGGCCACCGGAGTTCGGTACGAGGTCGCCGGTTTCGGTGACGTTGTATTGCATCTCCTGCGGTTCGGTCGGTTGGTAGCGGTTGGCGAGCTCCTGAGGGGGAGCGAGTTGGACGGCGTAGAGCTTGCGGACGACGTCGCCATTGATCTGATCCATCATCATCTGGAAGAAGCGGAAGCCTTCCTTCTTGTAGGCGATGAGCGGATCCTTCTGGCCGTAGCCTTGGAGGCCAATCCCTTCGCGCAGGTGATCCATGGCGAGGAGGTGATCTTTCCAGAGCTGATCGATCGTCGTCAGGAGGATCATGCGCTCGAGCTGGCGGAGCACGTCTGGAGTGACTTCACGCTCTTTTTGCGCGTAGGTCTCCTCGGCGATCCGGACCACGAGTTTGCGGAATCCCACGTCGTCAAACGGGGTGATCTCTTTTTCTTCAATCCGGGACTGGAAGAAGAACGTCGTCGTGATGGCGTCGTTCACTTCTTTCATGTTGAGCGCGCGCGAGCCGTCGTCGTTCCGACGAGGCTTGCCGTCTGGGAAGAACTCCGCCGCGAGATTGGACGCGAGGTCCTCAACCATGGACTGAACCATGCCCTTGAGGTTTTCGTTGGCGAGGACTTCACGGCGCCAGGCGTAGACGACCTTGCGCTGCTGGTTCATCACGTCGTCGTACTCGAGGAGATGCTTCCGGATGTCGTAGTTGTGGCCTTCGACCTTCTTCTGCGCGTTTTCGATCGCGCGCGTGGTGAGGCTGTGCTCGATCGGCACGTCGTCTTCCATGGCGGCGATGGTGCGCTTCATGAGCTCGTTCTGGCCGAAGATCCGCATGAGATCGTCTTCGAAAGAAAGGAAGAAGCGGCTGCCGCCCGGGTCGCCTTGACGGCCGGCGCGGCCGCGGAGCTGGTTGTCGATCCGGCGCGATTCGTGGCGCTCGGTACCGAGAATGAAGAGACCGCCGGCGGCTTTCACTTCCTCACGTTCTTTCAGACAGATTTCACGGAGGCGCGCGGTGGCTTCCTCGATCTTTTTGGCGTGTTCGGCCTTTTGCTCTTCGGTGGCGTCAGGCGCAAGCGGGCCCACATCCATCTTGGCGAGGTTAACCGGGTTGCCGCCAAGGAGAATGTCGGTACCGCGACCGGCCATGTTGGTGGAGATCGTGACGGCGCCCTTACGGCCGGCCTGCGCGACGATGTCGGCTTCGCGATCGTGTTGTTTGGCGTTCAGGACATTGTGCTTCACGCCGTCGCGCTTCAGAAGCTGCGCGAGGTGCTCGGACTTCTCGACCGAGACGGTGCCAACGAGAACGGGTTGGCCCTTCTCGTGGAGCTCCTTGATCTGCTGGACGACGGCGTTGAACTTGGAGTCCATCGTCTTGTAGATGACGTCGGCGTTGTCTTTGCGGATCATCGGCCGGTTGGTCGGGATGATCGTGACGTTGAGCTTGTAGATCTGGCTGAACTCTTTGGCTTCCGTGTCGGCGGTGCCGGTCATGCCGGAAAGTTTGTCGTACATCCGGAAGTAGTTCTGGAAGGTGATCGTCGCGAGAGTTTGGTTCTCGTTCTCGATGTCGACGCCTTCTTTGGCTTCGATCGCCTGGTGCAGACCGTCGCTCCAACGGCGGCCCGGCATCAGGCGTCCGGTGAACTCGTCGACGATCATGACCTGGCCGTCGCGTACAACGTAGTCGACGTCGCGGTGGTACATCACGTGGGCGCGTAGGCCTTGGTTGACGTGGTGGAGGAACTCGATGTTGGAAGGATCGTAAAGGTTGGCGATCCCGAGCTTCTGCTCCATCTTCTCGATGCCTTCGGGCGTGAGCGCAGCGGTCTTGGACTTCTCATCCACCGTGTAGTCGACGTCCTTCTGCAGGCCGGAGCCGTCGCGCAGGTGGCGGTCGATGCGAGTGTAGAGATCGGTCGTATCGTCGGTCGGTCCCGAGATAATGAGCGGCGTCCGCGCCTCATCGATCAGGATGGAGTCGACTTCGTCGACGATCGCGAAGTGGAGGTCGCGCTGAACGTAGTCCTCCAGGCGGAACTTCATATTGTCGCGCAGGTAATCGAACCCGAACTCGTTGTTGGTGCCATAGGTGATGTCACAGCCGTAGTTGCGCTTCCGCTCGGTGTCGGTCAGGCCGTGCACGATGACGCCGGTGCTGAGGCCGAGAAAGCCGTAAACTTGGCCCATCTCCGCGGCGTCGCGGCGAGCGAGGTAGTCGTTGACCGTGATGACGTGCACGCCGCGCCCGGTGAGGGCGTTCAGGTAGCAGGGCAGAGTCGCAACGAGGGTCTTACCTTCCCCAGTGCGCATTTCGGCGATGCGGCCGCGGTGGAGAGTCACGCCGCCGATCATCTGAACGTCATAGTGGCGCATCTTGAGAACGCGCTTGGAGGCTTCACGCACGACGGCGAAGGCTTCCGGCAAAATCTGGTCGAGCGTCTCGCCCTTGGCCAGGCGGGCCTTAAACTCGGGCGTCTTGGCTTGGAGCTGCGCATCCGACAGGGCTTGGATCGTGGGCTCGAACGCGGCGATCTTCTCGACGATCGGATAGATCGACTTCAGCTCGCGGTCGTTTTGGGTTCCAAAAATTTTCTGAGCGATCTTCAGCATAGGGCTTTGTCAATTCTCCAAGATATAGGACAGGGGGTCCACGGGCGTTCCGTTCACGCGCACCTCGTAGTGAAGGTGTGGGCCGGTCGACATCCCGCTGTTTCCTAAGAGTGCGATGGTGTCGCCACGGCGGATTTTTTCGCCTTTGGAAACCAGGATCTTCCGAGTGTGACCGTACCAGGTTTCCAGGCCGTAGCCATGGTCGATGATGACGGTTTGCCCGTAACCGGATTTCGAATCGGCATAGATCACGACGCCGTCAGCCGTCGCGTAGATCGGCGTCCCGGGATGGTTGGCGATATCGAGACCTTCGTGCATCTTGACCTTGCCGCCAAACGGAGAGCGGCGAACGCCGAAACCAGAGGTAAAATACCCGACCGCAGGCTTTCGCGTAGGAAGGGCCGCGAGGAAAGCCTTCTGGTCCGCCAGGAGTTCGTACTGGTCTTGTAGAATCTGTTCGACGAGCAGCGTCTCGTAGTTAAGCAGGGAGAACCGGGAGTCGAGCGCCTCGGTTTCTCGCAGAAAGCTGGTGCTGAGCGGGCTTTCTTCTTCTTCGGCTTGAAGCCCGTAGGCGCCGACCGCAGGAGAGGAGACCTGAGGCGGCGGGGCGGTCGTCACGGCGGGTGCAGCTCCCGCGCTCGGGGCTTCCGACGATCCCGGATTGGCCAAGCGCTCGAGCTGATCGATGTCGGCCGGCGGGGTGGTGATGTTGCTGGCCGCGTCGGGGAGTGGGCGATTCAAGCTTTGAATCAGGTTGCCGCGATCCTCGATGTTGGTGATGACTTTCAGGCGGGTGGCGAACGTCTTCACGCGATCCATCGTCGCTTCGATCGTATCCATCTTGTTCCGGAAGACCTGGACTTGTTGACGGAGGCGGCGGTTCTCGAGCTTGAGTTCTCGGTTCTCGCTGATCTGGCTCATGACGTACCAGTAGTCGATGACCATGATGCCGCCGAGCACAGCGGCGAAAAGGCTCGCGATCAAGGTGCCGCGAAAAAGCCAAGCCGGCACGACGATGCGGCGAACATGGGCCGTGCGCTCCGGGATGACTAAGATGGTGAAGAAGCGATTTCCGGCCATCCGCTTTAGTTCTCCCGCCGGTTCGGCGAGGTTTCGACGACTTGGACCGCGATGACGGTCGTATTGTCGTGGCCGCCGCGCGCGTTCGCAAAAAGGATCAGATCCGAGACGGCGTTCTTCGTGTCGCCGTTCTGCACAATGCGCTTCTGGATGATTTCGAGAACCTCGAGGTCCTCCACTTGTCCGGAAAGTCCGTCTGAACACAGCATGAAAACATCGCCCGGCTGGCAGAACGTCTCGTAGATCTCCACCACCGTTTCGTGGCCAAAGCCGACGGAGCGGGTGATGACGTTTTTCATCTGATCGGTTTTGACCTGCTCGCGCGTGATCAGGCCGGCGCGGAGCTTCTCTTGAACCAGCGAGTGATCGCGCGTGAGTTGCCAGACGCCGCCGCTCCGGAAGAGATAGGCACGAGAGTCGCCGACGTGTCCGATCGTGACCTTCTGGCCGTCGAAAAGCAGCGCAGTCGTCGTCGTCCCCATGCCTTGAAGGTCCGGCTCGCGCACGGCGCGCTCGTAGATGGCGTGGTTGGCTTTTTGGATCGCGGCGTTGAGGAGCTGCTTGTGCGTGAGGTCGTTGCGACTCAGGGATTCGCGGACCATTTCGGGGATGATCTCCACGACCATCGCGCTCGCGATTTCGCCTCCGCGGTGCCCTCCCATGCCGTCGGCGACCACAAATAGGCCGAGGTCGGGGCAGCTTGCTCCGCTATCTTGATTCTGACTTCGTCTGAGGCCGATGTCGGTGGCGAACCCGACATTAAATCGCATGCAGCTTCAGGATCCTCCCACGGAAATTTCAGAGATTCGAACGGACGGCGCCCCCACGCTGCCAAAGAAGCGAAGATCGCTGGCAACGTCGGTGACCGAACGCAGGAGACCTAAGATGTTCCCTGCGACGGCAAAACCCCGGACCGGTCGAGTCAGTTTTCCATTTTCGATCAGAATACCCGACGCTCCTAGGGAAAAATCGCCCGTGACGGGATTGGCGGTGTGGACGCCCATCAAGTCCGTGAGGAGAATTCCGCGGGTAATCCCGTCGAAGAGCTGCGCGGCGGACTTCTTTCCGGCGGGCAAAAAGAAGTTGGTGATGCCGATCTCGGGCGGAGCCTTGAGTCCGCGGCCAGCGCAGCCGGATGAGGTCGTGCCGGCTTTGAGCGCCAGTCGGTGGTCATAGAGCGGGGTTTGGAAGAATCCGCCTTCGATCACCGAGATTCGGCGTGAAGGGCAGCCTTCGCCATCAAAAGGAGAGGTGGCGTAGCCGCCGGCGAGGAGCCCGTCATTGACCAACGTGATGGACTCGGCAAAGACGCGCTCGCCTTGCTTGCCAGCAAGCATGCTGCGGCCTTTTTCGATTTCCTCGGCCGAGAAGCTCGGAGCCAAAAATTCCAGCAGCTCGGCCACCACGCTGTTGCGCAGGATGGCGGGGCATTTGATCGTATCTGGACGACCGGCACCGAGGAGCTCAACCGCAGTGCGCGTGGCCTCCTTGGCGATCGCCGTCACGTCGAGCTGGTCGTAAAAGTTGGAGAATCCGAAGTCGCTGCCCATCTGGCTTTCGCCGCCCGCTTCGGCTTTGCAGGTGATCGAAGCTCCGAACATCGTCCCGCGATGACCGATCCACTCGCCTTGGCCATCCACCATCTGGACTTCGAAAAGACTTTCGCTCACCGAAGCTGAGCGGATCGCCGTGATGCGTGGATCCTGCGCGCGGCACTCAGCCTCCAGGCGCTTGGCGAGGTCGGCCTTTTCTTTGACCGAGATCGCGAGGCCCTTGGCGTCGAGCAGGTCGACGGACGGGTAGAGGGCGTTGCTGAAATGAGGGAGGACGCGGTCGGGCTCGGGAGGCTGAATCTGCGTCAACTCCATGGCGCTCCGGACGGCGCGCTCAATGGCTTCGGGCGCAAGCGAGGTCGTGAAGCTAAAGCCCGGGCGCTGGTCCTTGAGGACGCGAATGGCCAGACCCATATCCTCTGCTTGAGAGAGGGTCTCGATCCGTTGGTTCTTGCTCTCGATTTTGGTCGCCGACTTGCGCTGAAAGAAGAGCTCAAACTGGTCGGCGCCGGAGCCTTCGAGAAGGCGCTGGGCGTCGGTCAGGGAGGGGTGGGGAGTGAGGGGAGGAAGGTTCGCGGACATGCGCTTTCTAGGCTCCGTTCAGGGCTCTGTCCAGGATCCGTCCTGAACGAGGCGCGCTCCACCATAAACGACCTGGCGTGCGCGTGTAAGTGCTCGATGCGACAGTAACTTTACAGATGAAAGGGTGTAAAGGTAAAATGAGGACGAGGGGCGCAGGGACGGCTCTCCTCACAGAAACTGCATTCAGAAACCGTTTCAGAAATTTTTGAGAAGACGGCGCACCCCCGACCGCTTCTCCGAGAAAGGCACCGGATGGCCACGAGCTCAGACTTCAAGAAGATCTTCGAGAGTTCCCCGATCGTCGAAGAGTTCAAATCGCTGCACTGGGAAGGCACCTTCTTCGACTATCTCGACATCGTGAAGAAGAATCCGGCCGTCGCGCGAAACGCGTTCCAGCGCGTTTACGACATGGTCGCGAGCTGGGGTACTTCGACCTACACCGAGTATCGCAAGTCGATCACGCACTATAACTTTTTTGACGACCCGATCGAGAAGGGGAAAGACGCGGTTTTCGGCCTCGATATCACGCTCGGCAAACTCGTGAACTTCCTGCGCTCAGGCGCGCTCGGGTACGGAACAGAAAAGCGCGTCCTTCTCCTGCACGGTCCCGTCGGCTCGTCCAAGTCGACGATCGCGCGCATGCTCAAGAAGGGGCTTGAGCACTACGTTCGCACCGACGCCGGTGCGCTCTACACCTACTACTGGGTCGATGACACGAACTCTGGGATTCTCGGATCCCAGAACCGCGTCCGCTGCCCGATGCACGAAGATCCGCTGAAGCTCGTGCCGGAAGAAATGCGCGCGAAGATCGTCGAAGAGATCAATCGCGGCACGAAATCCGACTACCGCGTCGTGATCAAGGGCGATCTGAATCCGTTCTGCCGCTTCGTCATGAAGGAGTTCCTCAAGAAGTACAAAGGCGACTGGATGAAGGTCATCGAAAACCACATCCGCTGCGAGCGCCTCGTGCTCACCGAGCGAGACCGGATCGGGATCGGAACGTTCCAACCCAAGGACGAGAAGAACCAAGACTCCACCGAGCTCACCGGCGACATCAACTACCGCAAAATCGCGGAGTATGGCTCGGACTCGGATCCTCGCGCGTTTAACTTCGACGGCGAATTCAACGTCGCCAACCGCGGGATCGTGGAGTTCATCGAGGTCCTGAAGCTCGACGTCGCGTTCTTGTACGATCTCCTCGGCGCGTCCCAGGAGCACAAGATCAAGCCGAAGAAATTCCCCCAAACGGACATCGATGAAGTCATCATCGGTCACACCAACGAGCCCGAGTTCAAGAAGCTTCAGAACAACGAGTTCATGGAAGCGCTTCGCGACCGGACGGTGAAGATCGACGTGCCTTACATCACGAAGCTCAAAGAAGAGATCAAGATCTACCAGAAGGACTTCAACACCGAGCGGATCCGCGGCAAGTCGATCGCCCCGCATACGCTAGAAGTCGCGGCCATGTGGGCCGTGCTCACGCGCCTGGAACAGCCGAAGAAGGCCAACCTCACCCTCATGCAGAAGATGAAGCTGTACGACGGCAAGACGCTCTCGGGTTACACCGAGGACAACGTGAAGGAGCTCCGCAAGGAAGCCGTGCGCGAAGGTCTGGAAGGGATCTCTCCGCGGTACGTGCAGGACAAGATCTCCAACGCCATCGTCAACGACAAGAACTCGGGCTGCGTGAACCCGTTCATGGTCATGAACGAGCTGGAGAGCGGGTTGAAGAACCACGCGCTCATCGCCTCTGAAGACCGGAAGCGCGAGTACCGCGAGTTGCTCGCCGCCGTGAAGCAGGAGTACGAAGACATCGTGAAGAACGAAGTCCAGCGTGCGATCTCGGCCGACGAGGACGCGATTACGAAGCTCTGCGCCAACTACATCGACAACGTGAAGGCGTACACGCAGCGGGAAAAAGTCCGCAACAAGTACACCGGTACCGATGAGGAGCCAGATGAGCGCCTCATGCGTTCGATCGAAGACAAGATCGACATCGCTGACTCCCGTAAGGACGACTTCCGTCGCGAGATCATGAACTACATCGGCGC
>JBEIOW010000383.1:0-2971 GCA_040377385.1 Bacteriovoracaceae bacterium
TCTTCGGCTTCGACGCCACGGACCGGCACCGGTATCTGTTCGGCGCGCTTTACGACACCCACACCAAACACGCCGACTGGCTGGCTTACTATTCTAACCGCTCCTTCGGCCCCAATCTTAATCTCATCACCAGCGGCACTCACCAATTCCTCGACGCCGCGTCGACGCGTCTGGAGCAGGAGCTCAAGGCCTCGGTTTCGATGGACTACGCTTTTCGCTTCACGGAATGGTCACTGCTGCCCGACGTCCGACTGGGATTCGACCGCCTCACCGACTTCTCTTTTGCCGGCGGCGAGACACGCGGCACCACCCGACGCGACCAACTCGTGGACCTGACTTTTCAACTGGCCTACACCGATCGCGAAGCCTCGCGCCTGGCGATCGAGTTCGAGGAGGGACGGCTGATCACTCTCGGTACCCGCGGTTATTTCTACGGAGGAGAGTGGCTCAGCTGGAAAGCGGTCGCGAGCTGGACGGAACACCTCCGACTCTTTGACCACTGGACGCTCAAGCCCTCGATCAAGTTCGCTCACTCCTCCCGATTCACGACTCGCGCGGGCAAGGCGAACGTCGTTTTCGACGGTGGCGAACGGGACCCGCTCTCTTCGATGTCGACGGATATCTACGAGGAGTTTCGCCTCCGAGGCTATTCGCGAAAGCGTATCTACACCCGCACAGCGGGATTACTCAGCGCGGATCTCGACTTCCCGCTGTTCCGGATCTTCCGCGGCTGGGGAACGAATCCGATCTTCCTGGAGCAGTTTAAGGGATACGCCTTCGTCGAATCCGCATTTTTCCCAAAACGCCTAGGCGACACCAAGCGTTTCCTCCCGGCCGTTGGCGGCGGGGTTCAAGCGGACCTTACCCTGCTGCTCAACCTGCCCATCGAGGCCTCGGTCAACTACGAGCGGGGCCTGGATCCGGACCTTTCGCGGGGCGGAGAGTGGTATTTCCTCCTCGGGCTTCCAGCGTTGCCAATTTGATCGCGGCTCGCTAAAAAGCACGGTCATGAGCAAGAAAAAAGCCCTGATCGTCGGTGTCGCCAATGAACGCAGCCTCGCCTGGGCCATCGCCCGGGACCTCCACAGCCAAGGCTGGGAGCTGGCCTTCACCTACCTCGGCGAGGCGCTCGAGCGTCGCGTTCGCCCGCTCGCTGAAAGCGTCGGCGCCACCCTCATCCTCCCCTGCAACGTCTCGAACGACTCGGAGCTCGAATCCACCTTCGCGCAGGTGAAGGAAAAATGGGGACGCCTCGACGCCGTCATTCACGCGGTTGCGTTCGCCAACAAAGAGGACCTCGATGGCCGCTTCATCGATACTTCTCGCGCAGGCTTCATGCTCGCGATGGACGTGAGCGCCTATTCGCTGGTCGCGATGGCACGCCACGCCGAACCTCTCATGACCGAAGGTGGTTCGTTCGTCACGCTTTCCTACTACGGCGCCGAGAAGGTCGTGCCGAACTACAACGTCATGGGCGTCGCCAAAGCCGCGCTCGAGGCCTGCGTCCGCTACCTCGCCTGGGACATGGGTCCGAAGAAAATCACGGTCAACGCGATCTCGGCCGGCCCCGTGAAGACGCTGGCCGCTGCCGGCATTCGCGACTTCCGCTCCATGCTCGCATCGGCCGCCGAAAAAACGCCGCTGAAAGAGACGATCGACGCGGAAGACGTCGGCGCTCTCGGCGCGTTCCTCTGCGGCCCGGGCGGTCGTCGCATCACCGGTTCCACGCTGTACGTCGATAGCGGCGCGCACGTGATGGCCTGAGCGAACGGCTCCCATGCGCCGAATCGAGCTTCACCGCCACCTCGACATCTCGCTTCGACTCTCCACCTTGCTGGAGCTCGCGAAGCTGCGTGGACTGGTAGCGGAAAGCACGTCGCTGGAATCTTTTCGCGAGAAGATCGTTCTGCGTGCGCCTCTGCAGAATCTCGATGCCGTGCTCGCGACCTTCGAATTGTTCCCCAAGGTGCTGGATCGTTTCGATGTCTTCGAGCGAGTCGCTTTTGAAGCGGCGGAAGACTGCGTGCGCGAAGGAACGGATGACGTCGAATTCCGTTTCTCTCCCGGCTTCATGGGAAGCGCGTCGCGTGTTTCGTGGACCGAGATCTTGGATGGTTTCGAGGCGGGACTCAAACGCGCGGCACTCGTGCATTCTGGGCATCGGTTCGGACTGATCGCGATCGCATCCCGTGATCAAGGGCCAGAGATGGCCGCGCAGACGGTGGAGTTTGCGCTTCGCCATCGCGAGCGTCTGCTGGGACTCGATCTCGCGGGACCAGAAAATGATTTTCCCGCTCGTCTCTTCCGCGAAGCTTTCGCGCCCGCGATTCAAGCCGGCTTTCCGATCACGGTACACGCCGGCGAATCGAGTGGGCCTGATTCGATCTGGGAAGCGATTCAGGATCTCGGGGCACGCCGAATCGGGCACGGCATCGCTGCCATCCAGGACCCCGCACTCCAGGACCATCTTCGTCTCAACGGCATCTGCCTGGAGGTCTGCCCCTCCAGCAACTGGCTCACCCAGTGCGTCCCGTCCCTCTCCGAGCACCCCCTCCCGAAGCTGCTGCGAGCGGGGGTCCCCGTGTGCCTAAATACCGATGATCCCACGGTTTTTGAGACTCAGATGCCGGGCGAAATCCGGCTTAGCCAAGAGCAAATGGGCCTGACGGACGCCGAAATTAGGCAGTGCTGGCAGCACGCAGAGAATGCGTCATTTTTTCCGTTGCAGAGCAGCACGCCGGGCGCTAGATAACCGTCATCCACGGAGACCCACTTCCCCCCACACACTGAAGCGGCTTCGTGGCGAATAAAGGACGCTGAGGGCAACCTCAGCGTCCTTTATTGTTTTAGCCCGTGAAGACGCGCGCCAACGCCTGCATCAGCTTCGGGTAAATCGAACCCAGCATGAAGAGCGGGATCACTCCGGCCGCGAGAATGAAATAAACCGCTCCGAGCACGAGGCTACGAACAA
>JBEIOW010000419.1:0-2736 GCA_040377385.1 Bacteriovoracaceae bacterium
CTTCGAGCTGAAATACTTCTTCAACTCCTCGATCGGCACAACGGACGGATCCGACTCGCTGGCCAGTGAGGCTGTGAAAGAAAAAATCCGTCAGCTAGTCTCGAAAGAAGACGGCAAGAACCCGCTCTCCGACCAGAAAATCGTGGAGCTCCTGCGTCAAGAAAACATCGAAATCGCCCGCCGGACGGTCGCGAAATATCGCGACATGTTGGGCATCCTTTCTTCCGGAAAACGGAAGAAAGTCATTTAATCCCGGGCCTATCGGCCCGCTGGGACTTCGCGCCCCGGACCCTGAGTTGCACTCCTCCAATGGAACGGCCAAAATCTCAAAGCGATCGGCCGTTTCACAACCTTTCACTCTACCGGAGGTATTCGAATGCAAATCGATATGAGCTTCAAGCACATGGACTCCACTGAAGCGATCAAGTCCCACGCCACGGAGAAGAGCGAAAAACTGACGAAGTACTTCGACGGCAAAATGCACGCGACGTGGAACTTCTCGGTCGAAAAGCTGGAGCACATCGCCCACCTTCATCTCGTCGGCAATCACATCGACCAATTCTGTGAAGTGCGAACCGACAACCTCTACGCTTCGATCGACGAAGCGGTCCATAAGATGGAAAAACAGCTTCGCAAGCTCAAAGAAATCGTCACGGACAAACACGCCGCCGAGTCGCGCGCTTTTGTGTTGAACGCAGCCACTACGGCATCGGCCAGCACGACTAACGAATAGCGCTCTTCGATCTTTACTGCGTAGGCGGGGGCGAGGCGGGTGCTTGCGGAATTCGCGTAGGCGCAGCATCCGTGCGGTAAGCGCGAAGCTCTCCCCCGTCCGACGCGACCGCGATCCAGTCACGCCCGTCTTTTTCAGTTCTTTGAACGAAGAGATAGGCTCCTTCTTCCGTTGCTACCGGGATCGTCCAAAGCAACGCCCCTTCCGAGGAAAACCCGGCAAGCTTCGTGAGCCGCTCGGAGTCCCGAGTCTCGGTGGCGGAACCAAACAGTACCGCCTGATCGCCGACCACCAAGGGCGGGGAGAAATCGGCCTGACGCGGCTCTTCCCGCTCCCACACCAGTCCAAGAGGCGCCGCCCCTGCGCGGTGATAATAGGAAAGCAGCTGGCCAGAGGCGCTATTGCCCAACGCAAAAAGCCCGTCTCCTTCGGGAGAAGCCGCGATTTGCTGGAACACGCGCGAATCCGCCGAGATCGTAGACTCAACCACACCCTTGGCGCTAAAAACCGTGATCCGGGAGCGCTTAGATCGGTCTAGCGACAGCACGAATACCCGCGGGGTGATCCCGTTTGAGACGGCGACGTCGATCACTTCGCCCGCGATGCGCTTTTCCCACACGCGGCGGAACTTCCAGTCCACCAGCTGAACCCTACCGCCCGTCAAACCCAGCACCAGACTTTGCTCATCTCGCGAAGACTCCAGCGCCAGAGCATCCCCCGAAATTCGGTAAACGGGACCACGCGCTCCATCCCAGTCGATGACCTCAAAGGCCACCCCAGGCTTCACATCATCATCGTGGTAACAGAGAACTTTGCGAATCAAGCCCAGCACCCGCGGGCGGCAGTGTGCCTCCAACGACCAAAGCCGCTTTCCGTCCGAGCTGAACGCGACGATCTCGTCTTCATAGTTCGCGAAGACGAAAAGCGAACCGTCCGACGCCACGGATTGCTGGCGCACCCGCTGGGGCTGAATCAGAGTGAAGAGTTCTTTGCCCTCGGGTGAGAAGAGGACGCTGCGAAACTCACGCGAACCCTCCTCTTCTTCGTAGTTCGGGATGGTCGTCACCAACAACGCGCCAGTATTTCGTACGAGATCCAAGTCAGTGACCAGCCCCGGTAGCTTTTTGTTCCAAACGGAGTGCGCGCCGACAAGTGGGTTGGACTCAACGGCGTCCTTTCGCCCGCTGGATGATGCGCAGCCCGCAAGCAGGATCAGGGTGATAGCGCGAAGAAGCTGGTTGTTCATCGTCCGGATGCTACAGTAACGGTGAAACGATTGGCAACGCCGGGCCGACTCCCGGAAAGGCCCGAAGACGCATGCACATTGCAATTCTCTCCCGTAAGAAATCCCTCCACAGCGTGCGCCGCCTGCTGCAAGAGGCGCGGAAGCTCGGCATCGCTTGCGACGTCATCAACCCGCTCGACTGCCAAGTCGTCGTGGATGGCAAGGAAAGCCGCATCCTAGTCGGAGCCGCGTCCATCCCGCACTACGACGCCATTTTGCCGCGGATCGGGGCCTCGATCACCGATTACGGTCTCGCCGTCGTTCGTCAGTTCGAAGCGCTCGGTATGCGCGTCGTGAATCGCGCACAAGCGATCTCCGACTCCCGCGACAAGCTGCGCAGCCTTCAGGTATTGATTCAGGCGGGATTAGACGTTCCGGAGACCGTGCTCACCCGGACGCCGCGGGGAATCCGCCAGGCCGTGAGCATCGTCAAAGGTCTTCCCACGGTTCTTAAGGTCCTGCGTGGCTCTCAGGGAGTGGGAGTGATGATCGTCAACTCCCCCGTCTCGCTGGGTTCGGTTCTCGATACCCTTCGATCCTTGGATCAGGATGTACTTCTCCAGCGTTTCATCGCCGAAGGCGCCGGGACTGACTACCGAATTTTCATCATCGGTAACCGAGTCGTGGCCTCGATGGAGAGGAAAGCCGCAGAAGGGGAATTCCGTGCGAACATTCATCGCGGTGGCGCGGGCAAGACCGCTAGCCTGCCCGCAGCCTA
>JBEIOW010000088.1:0-7232 GCA_040377385.1 Bacteriovoracaceae bacterium
CACCTCGAGATCATCGTCGACCGCATGAAGCGCGAGTTCAAAGTTGAGGCGAACGTCGGTACGCCTCAGGTCGCCTACAAAGAAACCATCGGTAAACCGACGCGTGCCGAAGGGAAATTCATTCGCCAGGTTCCGGGCAGCCGCGGCCAGTACGGGCACGTGGTCATCGAATTGCGGCCATTGGGACGAGGTGAGGGCTTCAAGTTCGTCAACGCGCTCCCGGACGCGCACCGGATTCCGAAGCAGTTCATTCCGGCGATCGAGAAGGGTCTGCAGGAAACCATGCTCGGAGGCATCATGGCGGGCTATCCGGCCGTCGACATCGAGGCCCGGCTGTTCGATGGGTCCTCCCACGATACGGACTCGACCGAGGTGGCCTTCAAGGTGGCTTCGGCGATGGCATTCCGTGAGGCCTCCCAAACCAGCGATCCGCTGATTCTCGAACCCATCATGTCGGCCGAGATTGTTTCTCCGGACGAGTACGTGGGTGGAGTCATTGGGGACCTCAATAGCCGTCGTGGAAAAATCCTGAGTATGTCGGTCAGACATGGTCTTCAGGTCATCAAGGCCGAGGTACCGCTGGCGACGATGTTCGGTTATTCCACGGCGATTCGCTCTTCCTCTCAGGGGAGGGCAACCTTCACGCTTAAATTCTCCCAGTACGAGCCTGTGCCTCCCGCCATGGCCGAGGAGATCAAGATCAAGTCTGGGGTGGTCGTGCGCCGTTCGGCGGACCTCGTTCCCCCCGAAGTGCTTTAATCGAGCCGGATTGCCGCAGGAATCGCGAAAAATCTCAGGATTTGCCGTTGCCTCATGCGTCGATTCCGCGTATATCCCGAACCTTCCAAAGTGGAAATGTAAGTGAATACTGGCAAAGATTGCGCGTTCGGATCACATCCCGAACGGGGGAACTTGTCGGTTTATCAGCCTAAATAGGCGAATAGAGAGGGATGTGAACGATGGCGATTGAACATAAGATCCGCATCAAATTGAAAGCTTTCGATTCTCGCGTGCTCGACCAGTCGGTACGCGAAATCGTGGGTACGGCAAAACGCACGGGAGCCACGGTCCGCGGCCCAATTCCGCTTCCGACTGTGATTAACAAGTATTGCGTTCTCCGTTCTCCTCACATAGATAAGAAGTCCCGCGAGCAGTTCGAAATTCGCACTCACAAGCGCCTTTTGGACATTGTGGAACCTACCCAGCAGACCGTCGATTCGCTGATGAAGCTCGACCTCTCCGCTGGTGTAGACGTCGAAATTAAGTCCTGATTTCAACCCTTCCGAGCGGAAGGGAGCGAATCAGGCGCACGGCGAGAGGCCAGTCTTTTCGGAGACCAGTCGCTCATCGTGGATCGGGCCCGGCCAACGCCGGATCCGAGACCGAGGGAGTCGATACTTCTTCTCCGCATCCGCAAGGATCCCGGAAGGAAAGTCGGTGAACTCAAACTGTCCCATGAAAGCATCCGGCGGCCAGCAACAGTCAGTTGCAGCAGCTTCCCGGTGATGCTGTGAGGATGGCGTCGATAGAGATCGATGACTGTGTCTGGCTTAGGCTGGACAGAAAACTGAAGCGGAGCGGAACGTGTGAGGAAACACGCGCCGTGAGCTCAAACAGGGGAACGCATGACGGAGCAAACGTCGGGTCGTGAAACCGTTGCGCTGAAAGAAGGGCGCGGCGGGATCCTCGGTGTCAAAGCCGGGATGACTCAGGTCTACAATGAAAACGGAGATTCGGTTGCCGTGACGGTGATCGATCTTCAGCCATCGGTCATCACGCAAGTGAAGACGAAGGCAAAAGAAGGTTACAACGCGGTTCAGATCGGTCTTCTTGAGAAGAAAGAATCCCGCGTCAACAAGCCTGAAGCCGGCCATGCCAAAAAGACCGGCAACACTGGCTTCTATCACTACCAAGAGATTCGCCTTCCCGGCGACGCCAAGCTTGAAGGCGTGACCGCGGGGATGACTCTTTCTCCTGAGTTCCTCAAAGAAGGCGACCTCGTCGACCTTTCTGCGCGGAGCAAAGGGAAGGGCTTCCAGGGCGGCATGAAGCGCTACCACATGTCGGGTAACTACAAGACCCACGGCGCCTCGCTCTCTCACCGCTCGCTCGGTTCCATCGGTAACCGTGCGGATCCCGGTAAGACGTTCAAGAACAAAAAAATGCCAGGACAGATGGGCAACGAAAATTCGACCGTGCAGAACGTGAAAGTCGTTCGCGTCGACATGGAGCGCGGAATTCTCCTCGTCCATGGCAGCGTCCCTGGTCCAAAAAGCGGCATCGTCACGATTCGTCGTGCGGTGAAAGCGAACTGAGGCGGATGATTTATGCCGACGATTGACGTCATCAATTTAGAGAAGAAGAAGGTCGGGACGATCGACCTCAACGCCGATGTTTTCGGCGTCGAGATCAACGTTCCTCTCGTGCACCAGGTGATCAAGGCCCAGCTCGCTGGCCGTCGCCAAGGGACCGCGAAGACCAAAACCAAGTCTGAGATCCGCGGCGGTGGCCGCAAGCCTTTCCGTCAAAAGGGAACTGGTAACGCCCGTCAGGGTTCGACCCGCTCTCCTTTGAATCCGGGCGGTGGTCAGAACTTCGGTCCTCAGCCACGCTCTTACGAGCAGGCGACGCCGAAGGAAATGATGCGCGGAGCTCTGCGCTCTGCCCTTTCGGATCGCGTGAAGGCCGACCGTGTTCTCGTGGTGGACGATTTCAAACTCTCCTCCGCGAAGACCAAGGTCCTCAACGACATCCTGAAGCAGAAGCTCGAACTCGAGAACGTTCTCATCGTGGACACCCAGAATGAGTCGCTCGAGCGGAGCGGCCGCAACATCGCGAAAGTTCGCGTGCTGCGCGCCGAAGGGCTGAACGTCTATGACATCGTGAAGTACGACTGGCTCGTTCTCACGAAAAACGCGGTGCAAGCGGTCGAAACCCGCCTGCTGCCGTCGGCGAAGTGAGGTAACCGATCATGCGTAACCAATACGAAGTGATCAAGCGGCCGATCATCAGCGAAAAGAGCACGATGCTCGCCGAAGTGGCGAACAAGTACGTGTTCGAAGTCGCGCTGTCGGCCAACAAGAACGAAATCCGGGACGCCGTCCAGAGCCTCTTCAACGTGAAGGTGAAAGAAGTTCGGACTCAGGTGGTTCACGGAAAACTTAAGCGCCGCGGCCAATTCCTGGCGAAGCGTCAAAACTGGAAGAAAGCGATCATCTCTCTCGGCGAAGGCCAGAAGATCGACTTCTTCGGCACCAACTAAGAGAGGAACCGGAGTATGGCGATGAAGACGTTTAAGCCGACGACTCCCGGCCAACGCTGGAAAAGCATGGCCGATTTCTCGGCGCTGACCCCTAAGAAGGATCAGCCGAAGAAGCCCCGCAGCCTGACTTCCGCTTTGAGCAAGTCCGGCGGCCGGAACAACACCGGTAAGATGACCGTTCGCCACATCGGCGGCGGCCACAAGCGCAAATACCGCGCGGTGGACTTTCTGCGCGATAAGCGCGAGATCACCGCGAAGGTCGCTTCGATTGAGTATGATCCGAACCGGACCGCGTACATCGCGCTCCTGAACTACGCCGACGGCGAGAAACGTTACATCGTTGCTCCGGTTGGTCTGGTGGTCGGTGATTCCGTGATCGCAAGCGACTCGGCCGACATCAAGCCAGGAAACAACCTGAGCTTGTCGTCGATCCCGGTCGGCACGATTATCCACAACATCGAAGTCGAGCCAGGCAAAGGCGGCCGCATTGGTCGCTCCGCCGGTAACTTCGCCCAGTTGATGGCCAAAGAGAGCGAATACTGCCAAGTGAAGATGCCAAGCGGCGAGATCCGCTTGCTTCACGCGCGCTGCCGCGCATCGATCGGCCAGATTGGCAATGCGGAGCACGAGAACCTGAAGATTGGTAAAGCAGGCCGCGCGCGCTGGTTGGGCGTTCGCCCGACGAACCGCGGGGTCTCGATGAACCCGATCGATCACCCGCACGGCGGTGGTGAAGGTAAGTCTTCCGGCGGCGGTCACCCACGTACTCCGTGGGGCGTTCCTACCAAAGGTTACAAAACTCGGAACAACAAGCGCACCGATGCTTTCATCGTGAAGCGCCGGAAGTAAGGAGAGCGAAACGTGGCTCGTTCAATTAGAAAAGGTCCGTTTACGGATGATCACCTGGCTAAGAAGGTGACTGTCGCTAAGCAGACGCAAGATCGCAAAGTCATCAAGACGTGGTCCCGCCGTTCTCAGATCCTTCCTGAGTTCGTAGGTCTTACGTTCGCCGTGCACCAAGGGAAGAAGTTCATCCCTGTTTACGTCACGGAAAACATGGTCGGGCACCGCCTGGGCGAATTCGCGCTGACGCGCACGTTCCATGGCCATACCCCGGGCGACAAGAAGGCAGCTGCGGACTCCGCCGCTGCTCCGGCTAAAGCGGCGGCTGCGCCCGCGGCTCCGGCGAAGTAAGGGAACTGACGATGGAAGCCTCAGCGAAACTAGGGTTCGTACGGATTACGTCTCGGAAAATGGGACTGCTTGCGGATGAAGTCCGTGGCAAGCCCCTCAACGCCGCGTTGACCTACCTCCAATTCTCGCCGCGCAAGCGCACGGCGATGGTCCTTCACACGCTCATCAAGAGCGCGATGGCGAACGCCACGCAGAAGGGCTCGTTGGATGTCGACAAGCTTTACGTGAAGACGCTCCTCATCGGGAACGGACCGATCTTGAAACGGTTCCGTCCCCGCGCGAAGGGCTCCGCGTTCCGGATTAACAAAAGATCGAGCACCGTGAGCGTGACGCTCGCGATGCGCGGATAAGGAAGAGAGACCATGGGTCAGAAAGTAAATCCGATTGGATTCCGCCTCGGCATCACCCGGACCTGGGACAGCCGCTGGTACGCCAAAAAAGACTACGCTGCGCACCTCCACGAGGACATCAAGCTCCGTGCTTACCTCAAAGAGAAGCTCTTCAGCGCGGGCATCGCCAAGATCGAGATCGAGCGCGCTGCCAACAAGGTGAAGATCAACGTTCACACCGCCCGTCCGGGCATCGTGATCGGGAAAAAAGGCGCCGGCGTTGAGCAGATCAAGGCCGACGTTCAGCGTCTGTCCAAGAACGAAGTGTTCTTGAACATCGTGGAAGTGAAGAAGCCAGAAGGCAACGCCACGCTCATCTCCGAGAACGTTGCGGCGCAGCTCGAGAAGCGCGTAGCTTTCCGTCGCGCGATGAAGAAGTGCATGACCGCCGCGTTCAAACAAGGCGTCAAGGGGATCAAGATCCGTTGTTCCGGTCGTCTCGGCGGCGCCGAGATTGCCCGTACCGAGTGGTACAGCGAAGACAGCGTTCCTCTGCATACCCTTCGCGCGAACATCGATTACGGTACGGCGACGGCGAAGACCACCTACGGCGTCATCGGAATCAAGACCTGGGTTTACAACGGCGAGATCCCGACGTTGAAGAAGCAGGCCGCTCAGGAAGCCAAGGCTCTCGCCGCGGCTCAGAAGGAGTAAACGACCATGTTGGCACCTAAGCGAGTCAAGTGGCGTAAAGTCGCTAAAGGCAAGATGCGCGGCAAGGCCGATCGCGGGGGAACGTTGTTCTTCGGTGAGTTCGGTCTCCAGGCTTCGGAATGCGGTCGTATCAACGCCCGTCAAATTGAAGCGTCCCGGGTCGCGATGACCCGTTACGTGAAGCGCGGTGGACAGATCTGGATTCGGATCTTCCCTCACAAGCCCATCACGAAGAAAGCTGCTGAGACCCGAATGGGTTCCGGTAAGGGCAACGTGGAAGAGTGGGCAGCCGTGATCAAGCCGGGCCGGATCATCTATGAGATGTCCGGAATTTCGCAGAAGGAAGCGTTCGAAGCGCTCCGTCTCGCCGGTCACAAGCTTCCACTTCAGTGCAAGCCGATCAGCCGGGGCAGCGAAAAGCTCGCCCAGGATATGGCGGCCAAAGTGAAACTAGAAAAACGCGCCAAAAAGGCGGCACGCGATGCCGCAGCGGCGAAGTAAGCGGGGAGACGTTATGGCCACGCAAAAAGTGATGAAGGCGTTGAAGGGCCTCTCGAAGGACGAGCTCGTGAGAAAAGAGCGCGATCTTCAGAAAGAATTCTTCGATGCACGGATGAAGAAGACGACCGGACAGCTTGAGAACACTTCGTCTCTCTGGCGCGTCCGCAAGGAAATCGCTCGGGTGAAGACGCTCCTGTCTCAAGCTGGGCAAGGGAAGTAATGAGTATGGCGACCGAAACGAAAAAAGCGAAGCCGGCGAAAGCCGCTACGAAGGCCCCGAAGAAAGCTGCGGCTCCGGCCGAGGCTGGTCAGGCAGACACGGCTAAGAAGAGCAACGCTCTCCAGACCCGTCGCACGCTTGTCGGGCTCGTGGTCAGCAACAAAATGCAGAAGACGATCGTCGTCCGCATTGAGCGCAACGTCCGCCACGGCAAGTACGCCAAGTACGTGGCAACGTCGAACCGCTTTAAGGCTCACGACGAGAAGAACGAAGCAAAGATCGGCGACCAGGTCGTGATCGTTGAGTCGCGTCCTCTCAGCAAAGACAAGCGCTGGGTGTTGAAAAACATCCTTCGTCGCGCCCCTGGCGCGCCGGAAATGAACGCCTAAGGGAACGGGAGAGATTTTATGATTCAAATGACGACCCGCCTCGACGTGGCGGACAACTCGGGCGCCAAGTCCGTGATGTGCATCAAGGTTCTCGGTGGTTCCCGCCGCAAGTATGCGAGCGTGGGCGACGTCATTGTCGTCAGCGTGAAGGAAGCCGCGCCGAACGCCAAAGTGAAGAAGGGTGAGATTCTGAAGGCCGTCATCGTGCGGACCCGTAAGGAGCTCAACCGGAACGACGGAAGTTACATCCGTTTCGACACCAACTCTGCGGTGCTGATCAACGCTCAAAACGAGCCGATCGGAACCCGGATCTTCGGACCCGTCGCGCGCGAACTTCGCGCTCGTCAGTTCACGAAGATCATCTCGTTGGCGCCGGAAGTTCTTTAAGCAAGTTGAAACGGTTCCTCCTCTAAGCGAGGCCGCCTGAGCGGTTTCGTGAGCAGGGGACGAAAGGATGAAGAGGTAAGAGCAGTGGCTGAGAAAGAAAAAGAAACTAAGGCAGCGGCACCCGCTAAGACGGATGCTGCGGCCAAGAAGAAGCCCGCCGAAGGCGGCGGTAAGCGCAAGAAGGGCGAAGGCGCCACTTCGCTGAAGATCGCTGGCCCAGGTGAGCTGAAAGTCTC
>JBEIOW010000330.1:0-3420 GCA_040377385.1 Bacteriovoracaceae bacterium
CAGGACCTTCTTGAATCTCTTCAAAAAGAGCTCCGACACAAAGCCTTCCACCGAGGGGCAGTCGCCATCGTGAATTTTCAGGTCCAACTCACTCAACTTGGCGCGCCGACCCATTACCGCCTGACCGTGAGTGGCTCCGCGATCCGCGGGGCACCCAAGCCCCTCGTTTGAAAAGCTCGGAAATTTCCGGTCAATTCACCCTGTCTTTGCTGACGCAAAGCGATGAAGACCGCGAATAAATGCCGCGCCGCCGGTCGATCATCTTTTTTTTCGCCGGCTCGTTTGGTGCATGCTACCGATGAAGAATGAACCTATTCGCTCGGCCTTTGTGTCCAATGCTTCTCGCGTCCCTCCTCGCATTCTCGCCGCTCGTCGCGCTTGGCGGTAACCCGCCCGCCTGCAAAGGGGAGCGCGCGCCGCCGATCCAATCCGCAGTGGATCACGCGGGTTGGCGCTCCATTGATCTCTCTCAAGTCGAGATGGGCGTGCAGCTACGCTGGACGCAGAACGATATTCAAATGGATCTTCGTCGCCGTGGAAGCTCGCAGCTTTACCGCGTTCTCCTGACCTCCACGCTGCCTCCGGGTCAAGAGGATGCCGTCTCGCGCTGGATCTGTGCGGACGTCGGTCAGTCTTCGCCTTGGTTCAAGGAAGAGGGCATCCAGATCAACGGAATTCTGCGGGCTCTGGACGGAAGCTTCTACTCCTACCCTCTGAGTTTTGTTTTCAAGAAACGTGAAGAGATTTTCCGCTGGGAAGTCACGATGAACTACACGGCCCTTCCGTTCCGCAGTCACTCGAACGGCGCAGACTTGCTCGCCTCTCTTGCTCAGCATTGGGACCGCATCCAGTTTTATCAGAGCGAGCAGAATGCGAACCGCTACAAAATCATCGTGGAGCGTCGTCGCGACGTGAAGCAAGAGACCGACGTTGATCTCCGAATCGTCACCGAATTCATCGCTTTGAAGTAAAACCGCAACCATCCAACCACCCATCGAGGTAATGAAAATGAAAATCGCATCCTTGTTCTTGGCCACCCTGTCCGCCATTGCCATCTCCAACGCCGCGCACGCCGTTCAGTGCGGACCCAACTACCGCCCGAATCTGACGGTGGTTCCAGCGGGCGCGACGGAGATCTCCTTCTCCGAGCTCGGCGTCACAGATCGCTTCAAGCTCGACCGCTCGGAAGTCTACTTCTTCACCACGACGAATACGGGCTCGATCCCACGGATGAACTTCCATATCAGTGAGCGCCAGTACCCGGCCGAGAACGGCCAACCCGCCCGCGCCGAATCCCGGTGGATCTGCTCGGACCTGTTCTCGAACACCCCCCCGATGTCTCTTTCGTTCCTCTATGTCGCTTCCGTCTCGCCTTCGTTGGACGGCAGCATCTGGTCGAGCTTTCGCAACTACAAGATCACCTGGCCATCCGCGACCCGCATGATGGAAGCCGCAATCGAAAACGACATCACGATCAACCCCTACACCTCGGCTGACCTTCAGCTCGGCCAGGCCTGGGACTCGCACCGCCTCTACCGCACGTCCGATGGCAACCTCATGCTCACGCTGTCTCGCGCTTCGACGGGCGCGCAGCCCTGGGGCGCTGAACTTCGCGTCTTCATGAAGAAAATTCAGTAATCCCGCTCTCGAAAGGAGCTCCTCATGAAACCTAACGCGTACAGCTTGATTCAAGCCTTCGTCGTCGCATTGGCTCTCGGGATCGGCGCCTCACCCGCGCTTGCCCAGGCAGCGTCGATCTCCCTACCGGCCATTCAAGAAGAAGACGGGATGCTTTGCGGCCCCCGTTATCCTCTCCTGAGCTTGCAGAGCGACACTGCGGGCGCCTTCGAGATCGCCTGGTCGGCGTTCCCGAAGGGGTTCGGAATGGACTTCCGGACCATTGAGTACCGTCTCCGAATGACGGACCCCAACCAACCGGATCGGCCGGCGAACTTCCGCTACGATAACCACCTGATCCCCCTGGCCGGGGGCAAGCCCAACGAGTTTGACGTGGTCAGCGAATGGGTTTGCGCGGATATTCTCCTCACGACGCCGATCTTTTCGACGAAGGTGTCGATCCCGGATTCCGTGCGCGTAGGACAGAAGACGCCTGCCCGGACTTCACGCGGAGGCCTGGAGACTTGGGTTGCGCTGACGACGGAGCCGGGGCCCACACTGAATGCCCCGACCCTCTGGGCGCAGGTCACGCATTTTGGGTACCCGCGCGTGGCTGTTCAGGATTACCTCAAGCAAGATTGGACCTCGAGCCGGCTCTATAAAGTCGGTGCGGGTAAATACGAGCTTCGCTTGCAGCGCACGGAGACGCGAGCCAACGGCGTGCGTTTTGAGCACAGCCTGAAGGTCGTCTATCAGCAGGTCTGCCCGGGCGCGGCCTGTCTTTGAACTGACCCGAAGTCAGCCTATCTTGCGGAAGCGGTCGTCGAGGGAGACTCGGCGATCGCTTTCGCTTTTTGGAGCGCCTGAGTCATCATGGTCGTCGGATCAAAGAAGCGAACTTTACGCTTAGACCGCTCGGCCACGGATCCGTCGGCATTCCTCGGGAGGATTCCGTCGACCGGGAACTCCTTCAGCACAGAGGCTTCGACCAACGCCTTCTTCACCTGCTCGTTGCTGAGTCGAGGAAATTTCCCCGCAATGATCGCCGCGGCGGCCGTGATCGCGGGCGTCGAGCAGGAAGTCCCGTTCGGGCAACGGTCGTCGTAGCTCTCGTAAGCGTAGAGGTCCACGCGATCGCCAAAGTTGGAATAGGAGGCGATCCGGTCTTCAACCGAAGTTCTCACGAGCGCGCCGACGCAAAGGATTCGCGCATCGATGCGGGAAGCCACCGGAACGTCCTCAAAGCACGCCGTCTTGCGAGCCTGGATATCCGAACCTTCGTTGCCAGCCGCCATAATCCAAAGCCAAGGCGCCTTCTTGAGCAGGTCCGATTTTCCGAGCTGCGTGAGCTGGGGGAACGTGACGCCGCCCAAGCTGACCGAGACCAATCGAGGCACACCTTGAGTACCTGGCGCTTCAACGCGGTTCACGATCCCTTCAACAAAGGAGAACGGGTTGCGCGGATCCGTCATCGCCACGTCACTGAAAGGCGGCCCGGCGAGCAGCGAGCGAATACTGAACGCCTTCCACATCGCGAGATCGATCATCCGCTTTTCGAGGAGGTCGGGCGCAAGCTCAGCGAGGAGCGTGAGAAACGTGCCTTGCGTGCCGGTCCCGTGCCCGAGCGCCGCTAATGCAGGGGCGAATGGATTGTTGTCCAAATCGCCGAAATCTTTCTGATTCATCTCCCCGTTCTTGCCGCTGCCGAGGAAGACACCCAGCTCCGAGTACTTCACGAAGTCGATACCCGAATCCATGAAAGCGACCCGAACGGCTTTGGCGTTAGCGGCCGAGTGCGACGGG
>JBEIOW010000026.1:0-11098 GCA_040377385.1 Bacteriovoracaceae bacterium
CAAAGCCGTTTCCGATCTCTATTCGCCTCTCGCGGGTAAAGTCGTGAAAGCGAACACGGAGCTCAGCTCTGACCCAAGTCGAGTCAATCGTGAGCCGCACTCAAGCTGGATGATCGAGATCGAAATTTCCGATTCTTCCGCACTCAACGAACTGATGGACGCTGGTGCTTACACCAAATACGTCTCATCACTGAAGTAACCCGATCCTTTGCCGCTAAGCGTCCGTGGATCGACGACGCCAGTTCAGCTGTACGCTTCGATCGGCGGACAGCTGCAGACGAGGTTACGTTCACCGTAGACGTTGTCAATTCGAGCAACGGACGGCCAAAACTTGGCATCTTTTACCCAGTTCAGAGGAAACACCGCCTTCTCCCGCGAGTATGGGTACGGCCACTCTGAACGAGCTAAGCGCTCGATCGTATGCGGTGCATTTTTCAAGACGTTGTTCTTGCGATCGGATTCGCCGTTCTCGATCTCTTTGATTTCGGAGCGAATCTGAATCATCGCTTCACAGAACCGATCGAGTTCTGGAAGCGATTCACTCTCGGTCGGCTCGATCATCATGGTTCCCGCAACGGGAAATGAAACCGTGGGCGCGTGAAACCCGTAGTCCATCAGGCGCTTTGCGACGTCCTCTACTTCCACTCCGCTCGTCGCCTTCAGTTGCCGAAGATCCACGATGCACTCGTGAGCCACAAATCCATTCTTGCCTTTGAAGAGAACCGGAAAGTGGGGCTCAAGTCGTTTTGCGACGTAGTTTGCGCTCAAAATCGCGACTTCGGTCGCGGTCTTTAAACCGGAAACGCCCATCATCAGAACGTAAGCATAGGAGATCGGTAGGATGCTGGCGCTGCCCCAAGGGGCGGCCGACACTGGACCAATCGCTTGAGCTCCGCCCGTTTTGATCACGGGATGGCCTGGCAGAAACGGCTGGAGATGTTGGCGCACGCCAATCGGACCCATCCCGGGCCCTCCTCCCCCGTGTGGGATGCAGAAGGTTTTATGCAAGTTGAGATGGCAAACATCGGGGCCAAAGTCACCTGGACGGCAAAGTCCGACTTGGGCGTTCATGTTGGCGCCGTCCATGTACACTTGTCCGCCGTTTTCATGCACGACGTCGCAGATCTCGCGAATGCTCTCCTCAAACACGCCGTGAGTTGATGGGTAGGTCACCATCAAGGCGGAAAGATTGGCGGAGTGTTCCTTCGCCTTCATACGCAGATCGCTGACGTCGATATTGCCCTGCGAATCACACTGGACGACGACGACCTTCATCCCAGCCATGGCCGCACTTGCCGGATTGGTGCCATGGGCCGACTGCGGAATCAAACAGACGTCGCGGTGCCCTTGACCGCGGCTCTGATGAAATTTACGGATGACCAAAAGACCCGCATACTCGCCTTGCGAGCCTGCATTGGGCTGGAGAGATACCGCCTGGAAGCCGGTGATCTCGCAAAGCATCCTTTCAAGACGGACGATGAGTTCTTGATACCCCTTCGCCTGCTCAATTGGAGCAAATGGGTGGATTTTTCCGAATTCGGGGAAAGTCACCGGAATCATTTCGGCGGTCGCATTCAACTTCATCGTGCACGAACCCAGCGGAATCATGGAGTCGGCCAGCGAAAGGTCCCGGTTTTGAAGCTTCGTGATGTACCGAAGCATCTCGGTCTCTGAGTGGTGCGTATTGAAGACAGGATGAGAAAGGAACTCAGATGTTCTCGCAAAAGCTGGATCCATCCCGTCTTTCAGTCCAGCATCGATTTTCGCGTAATCCACGGCTTTACCGGTGAAGACCTCCAACAAGGTCTCGACGTCCTTTGAAGTGGTCGTCTCATCGAGCGCGATCGAAAACGTCTTCTCGTCTAGAACTCGGAGCTGCACTCGTAGCTTTTTGGCACGCTCCTGAATGGTGCGGACCTGCTCAGCGCCGGTTTCAACGCGTACAGTATCAAAGAAAGCATGCGCACCCACTCCGAGCCCTGATTGTGACAAACCTTTGGCCAGAACCTTGGCGCGGCGGTGAATCCGAAGAGCGATCTCTTTTAGACCACGAGGACCGTGATAGACCGCGTACATGCTTGCCATGATCGCGAGCAGAACCTGTGCCGTGCAGATATTACTCGTCGCGCGATCACGACGGATGTGTTGCTCACGCGTCTGCAATGCAAGCCGGATCGCTGGCTTGCCGTCGGCGTCCTTAGACACCCCCACTAGCCGGCCTGGAAGCTGTCGTTGATGCGCGATCTTCGTGGAAAGATAGGCGGCATGCGGCCCACCGTAGCCCATAGGCACTCCGAACCGCTGCGCAGATCCAATCACGATATCAGCGCCCATCTCGCCGGGGGAGCAAAGGAGGGTCAGCGCGAGCAAATCGGCAGATACGATCGCAAGTGCGTCCGCGGCTTTTGCTTTTTGGATTGCCACTTCCAACAAAGGCAAGCTTCCGTCCGTCGCTGGGGACTGGAAGATCGCGCCGAAGAGTTGGGGATCGGCGGGTGCTCCGATAAATTTCTCGATTTTGCCGACAGCGACTTCGATCCCCAGCGGTTCTGCACGGGTGCGGATCACGCCAATCGTCTGTGGATGACAATGATCGGCGACGAATAACGTGCGCTTCTGATCAGAACCCTTGATGGCCAGAGCCATCGCCATCGCTTCCGCGGCAGCCGTCGCTTCGTCCAGAAGCGAGGCATTGGCAATCTCCATTCCTGTGAGATCCGTGATCATCGTTTGGTAGTTCAGAAGGGCTTCTAGGCGTCCTTGGGAGATCTCTGATTGGTACGGCGTGTACTGGGTGTACCAACGCGGGTTCTCCAGAATATTCCGCTGGATCACCGCTGGAGTAAGACAGTCGGCGTAACCCATACCCAGATAAGATTTCCAAATTTCGTTCTTCGCTGCGAGCTCGCGCAAGTGACGGATGGCTTCGTCTTCTTCAAGGCCCTCGCCTATTGCCTCAGGATTGAGTTCAGCGTTCATTCGAATGACCGAAGGAAGCGTGTTCTCAATTAATTTTTCGGTTGAGTCGATTCCCAGAAACTTCAACATGGCCGCTTGCTGATCAGCACGAGGCCCAATGTGACGCGCAATAAAAGAGGAGGGCTTCTTAGAAGGATTCATTTGCCTCGCACCTTACCAATCTCTTTTTTTCTTGACTAGAAATTCCCAGACTTCCCTTGTGGCGAGTACTCGACCGAGGTAGTTTCTCGGCTCTCGCCGGGACCGTGATTCGCTACCGGTAATCCTGCTGTGGCATATGCTGGGACCCTCAGAAAGCAAACTTGGAATGAAGCCGGTATCCATGCTGAACGCTAAGCCCGCTACGACGCGAGCCAGTGAAGATGAGCTCATTCGAGTGTTAAACACCGCTTTGGTGAGCACCCGCGCGCAAGCTCAGCGCGACTTTTCGCAGGAGCTATTGGAACTGATGAAGGAGCCTGGATTCAAGGCCATGCTTCAGGCGGTACGCTGGCTCTCTGAGCAACAGTCCTGTCCAGAACCCCAGGCGGCCGAGATGCTGATTCAAACTTTTCGAAAAGCCGACGGACTCTGGAGAGATTACCTCTTCCAAGAGGGCGTTGATCGCATTCAGTCTTGAAACTCAGTTCTTAAGGGGCCGAGCCAAGCTCAGGTCCGCAGAACAAAATCCCATCGGATTTTTACTTCGCCTGTAGCGTTCAGAATTCCGCGTGGGGGGTTTGGAAACGGCCCCGCTTGGTTAAACGCTTCAACCGCAGCGCTATCCAGATCTTCCGTCCCGGATTCCCCAATGATCTGTACGCGAATGACCGCACCTTCTGCGTTGAGGGTGACTACCGTTTGAGTCACGTGATCCATTTCGCTCGCGAGCGTACGGCCTCGTTTGTAGAGCTTTCCCAGCTGATCCTTTAGGCTGCGGTTCCATGACAAATCGAGTCGTTCGCGGATTCGTTGAAAATAGCCAAAGAAAACAAACTCTTGGGTATTGAGACTGGTCCGATCGCTCTCCTTAAAGCCCTTCACGTAGTCGCTTGGTCCCCCGAAAGTGCCCGAAACCGCCGAAAGGCGCTCCTGCTCTAGGGACGCGATTTCTCGCGCTTTAGGGGGAGGAGCCAAAGCTACGCCCAACTTAGATAGGTTTGGCTGGGCATGCCGCGAAGCGGACTTCTGTTCGCCGGTTTTTTCTTGGCCTGCATTAGTTTCCGCACGGGCAGCGGTCTGTACTTTGTTTTGACTCACTGTTTCACGGTCAACCACCTGGTTTCGCTCTCCAAGAAAGGCTTCTTTAGGTGCCTGATCAACCTTTTGGCCGGGCGATGTTTGAACCATTCGATTTTTGGGATCAGTGAGCGGATCAACTTCGATCCAAGTGATCTTAGACGCGTTTTCGTCAACGACGGGGCGGACGCTCTTATCAGACGCCGTCCACAAGATGGCGAGAATGAGGAGATGAACGAGAAAGGAGACGCCAAAGGGGTTCCGCCAATTCCCGTTCAGCTGAGGAACCTTTTGAATGTTTGCTGTGGCCACCAAGACACCCCCTTGGTGACCTATCGGCCTCAGTCGATGTCTTCTTTAAGGAACTCTCCTGAGGATTCAGGTGCATTCGCCCCATTACTGGAGCCGGTCGTCCCCGCGCGAGGGGCATCCGACGAACCTGGCTCAGTCCCTTCAATGAAAGCTTCTTTGATCGAACCATTGGCGTTTGGAGGCGCCAAGCGTCCGTTATTAGGGTCAATCGACGCGAACAAGACCCCGGCTGGCACTGCAAAATCTGTCTCCGGCAGATCCTTGACTGCATCCTTCATAAAGCTAAGCCAGATCGGCAGTGCCGCCTTCGCTCCGGTTTCGTTGGAACCGATCGTCTTCACGTTATCGAATCCAACCCAAACTCCGGTTACAACATGGGGAGTGAATCCCATGAACCAGGCATCGACGTAGTCGTTGGTCGTACCTGTTTTCCCTGCCGCCGCGCGATTCAGGGATTTAGCCTCATATCCGGTTCCGTAGTTCACCACTTCCTTCATCAGATGAGTCATGACGAATGCGACCCGTGGATCCAAAAGCTGCTCTGGGTCAGTGGAGAGGGGGTAGGACGGAAACACAACACGCGTCGGTTCAGCCGTGCTAGCGGCGGTAGACGCTCCCTCAATCGGTTCAACCGATGCGCTTGGCGTTGGTACTGCTTCTGCTGCAGCTGCCATGGCCTGAGGCGGGATCACGCCGCTGCTCGGAGGCTGAGCCGCATGTTCTTCCAACACTTTGCCATCACGATCTTGGATCAGCGAGAAGGCGATTGGATTCACTCGCCGACCTAGTCGCGGATAGAGGGCATAGGTTTTGGTCAAATCATAAAGTGTAGTAGCGCCGCTACCTAGCGAGAGGGATAAGTCAGGACTGAACTGCCCCGACAACCCTAGCCTCTTCACATAATCCATCAGGAACGGGATCGTAATCTGCTGGAGAATTTTGATCGTGGGTACGTTGCGAGACTTAATCAGTGCCTGGCGAAAGGTCGTGTCTCCGTAAAACTTTTCATCAAAGTTCGCGGGCTTCCAAGTGCCTAACTCAGCGTCCTGATAAACAATGGGTGAATCAACAATCACCGAAGCAGGCGAGAACCCTTTCTCGAGGGCCGCCGAATAGATGAAGGGCTTAAATGAAGAACCCGGCTGTCTCATTGCCTGGGTGACACGATTGAACTCTGATGCTGAAAAGTCGAATCCGCCCTCCATAGCAAGGATATTTCCGGTTTGAACATCAACCGAAAAAATAGCCCCCTGAACTTCGGGGGATTGCTCTAGATGCGCTGTGATTCCTGTCGGCAATGATTTTTGAATTCGGACATCAATGACATCGCCCTTCTTAAAAATCTGAGAGGGCACACGAGGCTCAGGCCTAATCTGACTAGGATTCTTATCATCACGCGCAAGTCGCGCCCAAGACCAGCCCTCGAAAGGAAGATCTACTCTTCCGGCGCCAATCAGCGCGGTGGCTATCTTCTTTTTGTCGTCCACTGAAGTGACCACGGCTGAATAAATTTCGCCTTCAACGAGAAGTTGCTCGTCATTGACTAAGCCGGCTTCTTTCATTCCCTCCACTGGATCGATTCGTCCATCCGGAGTAAAGACCGTGTAGCCGAGCTTTCGCGTGATTAGTTTGGGTCGTTCCGCCCGCAGAAAAGATTCAATCTCTTCCTGGTTTTTCAGCTTCTTTGTGGCGCCACGGTAGCCGATACGCTTATCTACGGAGCGCAGACCTTCTTGCAGCGCCGTCTTTGCACTCACGAGAAGCCTCGGAGAGGCGGGTACTTTAACCGTAAGCGCGTCCTCGTAGAGCGCCTTGTCTCCATACTTTTCTTGGATATAACGCCGGATGTGCTCAACGAAGTATCCGGAGTATTTCCGATTGAGATCTTCTTCCTCGAAAATCTTGATCGGCAAAGAAGCGGCCTCCGTCATCTGCACGTCCGTGATGTACTTGTTTTCGTACATGCGTCGCAGCACGTAAAGCTGACGTTCTTTCGCCCGTTTAGGATTGAGATGCGGTCCGTACTTTCCTGGCGCCTGAGGCAAACCAGCCAGAATCGTCGCTTCAGATAAGGTCAGATCTTTTGCTGATTTGCTAAAATAGCTCTTCGCGGCCGCCTCTACTCCATAGGCTCCGCGACCCAGATATATCTGATTCAGGTAGAGGTACAGAATCTGCTCTTTAGTAAGATTCGACTCAATCCTACCCGCTAGAATGACTTCCTTCAGTTTACGGACGAAGCTTCGCTCCGGAGTCAGAAGAAGCGATTTAGCGACCTGTTGAGTGATCGTGCTTCCACCTTGAACGACTTGTCCCGCGCGCATGTTTGCGATGCTCGCTCGAAGGATAGCCGCGAGATTGACGCCTTGGTGCTGAAAGAATTGATCGTCTTCGGCTGAAATAAAGGCCTGAACGACCATCAATGGAATTTGATCGTACGGAATCAGATAGCGTCGCTCTTTGAAGAATTCGGCAATTGCGACCTCTTGTTCGCCGTCGCTAGCCAAGATCCTCGTTACGCCGAGTGGACGATAGTCCTCCACCGTAATGATCTGCGGAAGATTCTGGGAGAAGTACCAATAGATTCCTCCGCCCACGACGGTGGCCGCCAAGCTGCCAGCGATTGCGACCAAAAAAAGAGTCTTTGTGACCCACTTCGCACGATCACTCATTCTGCCTTCATTTCCTGCATAATCTTGGTCAGTATCGCCTGAACGGCTTTTTTCCCTTTGAAGATCAGCTCAGCCCGCCGATCCGATTCCAAGTAGCCAATCCCGCTTAGGTCAGGCCGAACCACCCAGTTCGCCCCCTCCCCTCCCTGGTAAGGTGAACCAGAAAGGGCTGCAATGTAGGACTGGAGCTCCTTAGAGAGTTCTTTCGATACCGATGGATTCTTGTGATCGAGAACATCAATCACCAAGATCGGCGCGTCTCCCAAAGCGCGCGCTTCGGCCAACGGATAGGCTCTTTCAATACCCGCTGATTCACCCGAGAGTCCTTGCCAATCGGCCCCTTCGCTCAGTCCCGGAATAGCCATCGCAGCTCTCACTGCGGATTTCAGATCCCCTTCTGTCGCAACGACAAACGGGGGAATTCTCCCTGGAGTTTTGATCACAAGCCTGAGTGGCGTGCGACCGGAGCTGAAACTTTTTGTACCTAAAACCTGCTCAAGGAAACCATCGAGGATCTTTCCATTATTCCCCGTGCCCAACCATCGGCTGAGTCCTTGGCGAGGACGGAAGAAGTCCTGCTCTTTCATCTGGAGAAGACGCCACTCAAATTCATTCATTGAGGCGCTACTCGAGTAGAGAGCGGCAATTAAACCACCCACCTCAGTTCCGACGATGCCGGAAACAGGGATCTTGGCCTCTTCTAGCGCTTGGAGAGCGCCGACGTGTGCGTATCCGCGAGCCAATCCTGGACCCAGCACCACTATCAGCGATTTGCGTGCCGAGGACTTGGGCCCATAGAGTTCTTGCTGCGCCTCACTAGCCTCTGACGTCTCTGCCGGTGCTTCGACTGCCTCACTGACTCGCTCTTGCGCGGTTGGCATGACCACACCATCGCTTCGCTTGGTCGCACGAGGTGCGCAAGCTGCCGCACTCGATAGAAGAAGCGCGAGAACGATCACGCGAGAAAAGAACATAAGATGTGTATTCCTTCAATCGAGGCGCCAATGCGCTAAATACTCGTGGTTTCCGTCCGTGCCTGTAATGGGAGAGTCTATCAAGCCGTGTCTTTCCAGTCCAAGCGTCCGGGAGAAGTCTGTAATTCGACGGACAGCTTCTTGACGATGCAATTCCGATTGGACGATTCCACCTTTGCCGACGTTCTCACGACCGACCTCGAATTGCGGCTTGATCAATGTGATCCAGTCGGTTGACTGATCCGCAAACTGGCGGAGAGGTGGCAAAATTTTGTCGAGGGAGATGAACGAAACGTCGACGACAATGACGCCCACCTTCTCGCCTATCGTCTCAAATGCCAGCCAACGGGCGTTTATCTTCTCTAAGACTCGTACTCGTGAGTCGTTTCGAATCTTCCAGTCCATTTGATTGTGGCCGACATCCACCGCGTGAACTCGCGTGGCTCCTTGTAGAAGCAGTACTTCTGTAAATCCACCCGTTGAGGCACCAATATCGAGCCCAACTCTTCCCTCAGGAGAAACTTTAAACGCCTCGAGCGCGGCTATCAGTTTGAGCGCACCTCTCGACACGTAAGGATGATCAACCCCGCGGATGCGAATTTCGACATCCTCTAGGTGTTGAGAGCCGGGCTTTGTTACGGGAACATCCGCAACCAGGACGTTGCCTGCAATGATCCACGCCTGAGCACGCTCTCGGCTGGGAGCAAGACCCCGATCAACGAGAAGGAGGTCTAGACGCTTCTTCATGCGTGACTGAGCCGTTCAGCAATCTGACGCGCGGACAATCCCGTGGCTTCTTCGAGTTCGACAACGGTGGCGTGCGGAGAAAACTGATCTGGATAAGCTAAAAAAATCCACTGAACTACGGAGGCGTGACCATCGACTCGCACTTCTGTTTCCGCGCGAAGGAAATGTCCCGCTCCGCCAATTTCAGAGCCATCTTCCAGTACGAAAATTTCAGTGGGACGCGTTTCTTGAAAAGCCGCTAACCATCCCTCGGGTACAGGCTTGATTTGAGATAGATGAACCCAGCGAGTTTTAGCCCTGATCTCCGGGGCTAGATTCTTCATCGCCTGCTCTGCGCGGGCGGCGCTGAATCCGGTAGAGACGAGAAGTTTACCGCCCATCTGCGAGGGCTGAAACGGTTCGGCTGAAATCCCTTCCTGAAGGATGGGAATGGAGAGCCGTTCGCGTCCGGGTCCACGGGGATAACGAATGGCAGAAGGTCCCTCGGCTCGCAGGGCCGAGGTAAGGGCGTGCCGAAGCTCTTCATATGAACCAGGTACAAAGACCCTGAGTCCGGGTATGGGCAACAAGAAGCTCAAATCAAAGGTCCCGTGGTGCGTTGGCCCATCTACTCCCACCCAGCCGGCACGATCGATTGCAAAAACCACTGGCAATGATTGGAGCGCAACATCGTGGATGACTCCGTCCAGTGCTCGCTGAAGAAAGGTGCTATAAACAGCGAAGACGGGCCGATAGCCCTGTGCCGCTAGGCCCGCGGCCAGCACGCAAGCATGCGGCTCGGCGATCCCAACGTCGAAGAACTGCTCGGGTAACCTACGGTGAAAATCCGCAAGCCCTGTCCCCTCTTCCATCGCCGCGGTGATCGCGAGAACTCGGTCGTCGGATACCGCTACGTCTAGCAATACCTGTCCGAAAATTTCGCTGTAGCTGCTTGTAATGATGGGTGCAGCGCCCGGATCTTCGATTTTTTGTTCAAGCGGCTTTGAGTCCTTTTTCCTTGTAGCAGGACTCATCCCGTGGAAATTGGCAGGCATCTCTTCGGCGGGGAGGTACCCTTTCCCTTTTTGCGTGAAGACGTGCGCGACAATAGGTCTTCCCGCCACCGTGCTCTTCAGTCCGCGGAGTGCTCCGATGAGGCTCGTGAGATCGTGACCATCGAGTGGTCCATAATAATCCAAACCCATCATATCGAAGAATTTCGTCGCTTCGCCGGATGCGAGGATTCGCGACATCGCCCCTACGTTGGGGGAGATGGACATCTGGTTGTCGTTGATGACAATCAGTAGTCTACCTAGGTCTTCGCTTCCAACTTGATTTAAGGCCTCCCATGCCAAGCCCGCAGTAAGCGCTCCGTCGCCGATGACTGCGACCGTCCAATTCTCTGATCCTCTCCGCGCCCACGCAGCGGCTATCGCCGCAGAGATCGACGTGCTGCTGTGCCCGGCCCCGAACACGTCGTGCTCGCTTTCTTCACGACTCAAGAAGCCGGACAAGCCTCCTTTGCGGCGAAGGGTGTGGAACTCGGCCCAGCGGCCGGTGAGCAACTTATGCGCGTAGGCTTGGTGACCGACGTCCCAAAAGATCGGCTCAACCGGTGAATGAAAGGTCGAATGAAGAGCAATGGCCAGCTCCACCGTTCCCAGGCTGGCCCCAAGGTGCCCCCCGTTCGCGAGACAGGTCGTGAGAATCTTCTGACGAAGGTCCTGCGCCAAACTTTCCAGCTCTGGGATTTCTAGAACCTTGAGATCACTCAAGGATGGGACAGGGTTGAACTCCATTAAGGTGTGAACGGTTTAGCTTCTGGTCGACCATCGGGGCCGCTCTGCTGAGTGAGAACCTGAACCTTCTGTTCCGCGGCGGTCAGATAATCCTGGCAAGTCCTAGCCAAACGGACCCCTTCTTCGAAACTCTTCAAAGAATCGTCCAGGCTCAGATCGCCTGATTCCATTTTTTTCACGATCGTCTGGAGCTGTTCAAAGGATCGTTCGAAATTAGGAGGGTTTTCCATAGGGCCTGTTTTCGCACGACGAAGGGGTGGAGGCCAACCCTGATTCTCGCTGCTTAGTGAGGACTGACGACGTTCACGACGCCAGGCGAGGCTATAACGAGCTCGGACCAGACTTCGTTCTGCTGATCATCCCAGAGGGAGGCGTGATTGAGCCCCTCGGGAAGCTGTAAGCCTAAGAGGCGCGGAGA
>JBEIOW010000287.1:0-3837 GCA_040377385.1 Bacteriovoracaceae bacterium
ATCGTTCATGTCGCCGAAGACGATCGCGTCCGTCGGGCAGGTCTGCTGACACGCCGTCTTGACCATGCCGTCGAGGATCTTTTGGCCTTTGTTCTTCTGGTCGAAGCGCACTTTTTGAACTCGCTGGATACAGAAAGAACACTTCTCCATGATCCCGCGCGTGCGGACCGTGACATCCGGATTCCAGGCGAGGTTCTGGGTGCTTTCGAAGCTCTTCCAGTGATCGAAGAAGTTGAAGCGGCGAACTTTGTAAGGACAGTTGTTCTGGCAATAACGAGTGCCGACGCAGCGGTTATAGACCTGGCTGTTCGTACCTTCGTCGTCGTGCACGGTCGCGAGAACCGGACACACCGTCTCGCAAGGCGCATTATCGCAATGTTGGCAGAGCATCGGCTGGAACACGACGTCCGGATTCTCCATCGATCCCGAATAGTAACGGTCGATGCGGATCCAGTGCATTTCCCGGCTCATGCGCACGTTCTGACGGCCCACGATCGGAATGTTGTTCTCAGCTTGGCAGCCGATGATGCAGGCGCCGCAGCCGGTGCAGGCGCTCAGATCGATCGCCATGCCCCACTTGTGGCCCTTGTATTCGTGCTTCTTCCACATGCTCGGCACGGTCGCCATGCGGAGATGCGGATCGGTGTGGTTCGCGGTCGCGGGGTCCGTACGGAAATCCGAGAGCGTGATGTCGTTCACGATCGGGCGGTTTTCCGAAACATGGTGCCACTGCGTCTCGGCGAGCTGGTACATCTTCCCGGTCTTACGAACCGAGACGGCCTGCCCCGAGAAGACCGCGCGGCCATCGGCCGCCAGCTTCACGAAGGCGTACGCATTTTTACCGACGCCGTTACCGACTTTGCCGGCGCGGGTGCGGCCGTAACCGACAGCGACGCTGATGACCGAAGCGTGCATGCCCGGCTGGACATTGACCGCGAGCTCCATCTTGGTGTCGCCGATTTGAAGCTCGACGACGTCGTTCTTCTTGATGCCAAGTTTCTGCGCCGTCTTCGGTCCGACGTTCACGAAGTTATCCCACGTGATGGTCGAGATCGGGTCCGGCATCTCTTGCAGCCAAGGATTGTTGGCCTGGCGGCCATCGCCCATCGCGGGAGCCACGTAGAGCGCGAGCGAAAGCTCGTCCGCGCGCGGCGTGTACTTCGGCAGCTTCGCGAGACTCGCGCCACGGAAAGCGCGCGCGCTCGCCGCGCCCGTGGACGTAGACAGCACGCCGAGTTGGAGCGTTTTCTCCCAGAAGACCTCAAACGACGAGCCTGATCCGGAAAGCTTATAGAAGGACTCTTTCCAGTTCGTACGCACGTAGTCGTGCCAGGTGTTCTCGTCCTCGGCATTGCCGATTCGAGCAGCGAGGCCAGTCGCGCTCAGCTTGCCCGCGCGAATCCAAGTGAGAAGACAATCTTGGAAGCTGCGCGAGGAATGGATCGGCGCGATCGTCGGCTGCTGAAGGCTATAGAGACCTTTGCGAACCGAGGCATCTCCCCAATTCTCGAGCGCGTGGTGATCGGGAAGAATCCAATCCCCCAACACCGCCGTCTCGTCGACGCGGTCCGTGACGCTGATAACGAGAGGAACTTTTGCGACCGCTTCCGCGAAGCCCGCGGCCGACGGGAGCGTGAACGCGGGATTCACCCGGTGCAGGATCACCATCGAGACGACGCCCTTGCTCATGTCTTCGATGAGCTTGCGCATACGGGTCTGCGACGGCACGCCAAGGGTGCCGGGTTGAGCAACGCCGTCCACCGTGCGCCCCTCGTTGTCGAGGGCGGTGTTCAAAAGGTTGACCGCAATCTGGAGCGCGAGCGCGTTCTGATCTTTGTTGTGAAGACCTCCGGCGATCACCAGACCCTTGCCGCGGTTTTCCCAAAGCAGATCCGCCGTCTTCACGATCACAGATGGATCGAGACCGATCTCCTGAGCGACCGCCTGAGCCGTATACCCTTGGAGCGCGGAACTCACCGCCGAATCACCAGCAAAACGACTGCGGGACTTCGCGACGAAAAGCTCGTGCGCGATCGCGAGTGCGATCTTGAGTTCATCGCCCGGGCGGACTGGATAACGCTCGTCCGAGTTGGCGCCAGTGATCGTCATCGTGCTTTCGAACGTGACGGTCTTGCTCATGCGAGCGGAGGCCGCTTTTGCGCTTTCGAGCTTACGGAGCTTAGACCATTCGCGGGAATGCTCGACCGGGGAGAGCCAGTTGCCGAGGAAGTCGGCGCCGAGCGAAACCACGGCTTCCGCCTTGGAGAAGTCGTATTTCGGAAGAACGGCCGCACCGTAGGACTCGGACTGTGCTTCCGCGATTTCTTCGAACGAGACGGCTTCGTACTCGACGTGATGCTGGGTGCCGCCGAACGGAGCGAGGAATTCTTCGATTAAGCGTTTGGTCGATGGGCTGATGACCACGCCGGTCACGATGCGGATCTTTCCTTGGGCGCCTTGATTGGCTTTCAAGGTCGCGGCGATCGCCTGATCGACTTCCTGCCAGGTGGCGTCTTTCAAGGCACCGGAGGAGCGCTCATGCGACTGGGGACCTTGAAGACGGTCGGTGTCGTAAAGATCGAGAACTTGCGCCTGCATGCGCGCGCAGATCGTCCCTTGATTGACTGGATGTTCGGGGTTGCCTTCCAGCTTGATTGGCCGGCCTTCGCGGGTCTTGACGAGGTAACCGACTCCGCTCTCGGGATCGGTGGACGCGTAGTAGCTCGCCTTACCCGGAGTCAGCTCCTGAGGCTGAATCACATAAGGAATAATCTTGTGAACCGGACGGCGTGCGCACGCAAAACCGGCCATCGCCATACTGGCGCCCATGAGCGTCAGGAAATCGCGGCGAGCAATTCCCTTCGTATCGATCCGATCGATCAGCGAAATCGTCTCGATCGGCTTGTCGTGGAATTCTTGGCCGCGCTTTTCCATCGCCTGCGCGTCGGACCAGTAGCTCGCGCTGAGCTCTTCAGGCGCGATCCAGTGACGGGGAGGCGTGAAGCCGTTCTCTTGAGGAGCCCCTAAATCAGAGCGAGGAGAAGTGGTTTTATCGATCGTCGTCATGTCGGTTTCTCAGTAGTGGCAGGTCGTGCAGTTCACCGAGGCGACAGGCTTGCCGCGCGGATCCGCATCACCCGGATGATACTTCTGGAGGATTTCCGAAGGCGTGGTCTCGCCGCGGTGGCAGCTCATGCACCAGCCCATATTGAGGGCCGAATACTGATACACCTTCTCCATCGTCTCGATGGGGCCGTGACAGGTCTGGCAAGAAACGCCTGCCGTCACGTGCCGACTATGGTCAAAATGAGCATGGTCAGGCAGCTCGTGAATACGAACCCATTCGACTGGACGACCTTCATTGTAGGCCTCAGTCATCTGCTGGATCCAAGGACTGTCAGTCTTCACGACCTTGTGACAGTTCATGCAGGTGCCCAGACCGGGGACACTCGCGTGCGGAGAACGTTCCGCGCTCGAGTGACAGTAGAGACATTGCATCTTGTTATCCCCCGCGTGCAGCTTGTGGCTGAACGGAATGGGCTGCGTGGGCGCATAGCCCTGATTGGAGGCGTTCGGAAACACCTCAATCACGCCCAAGGCGGTGAGTGGGAGAAGGATAATAATCGCTAGAACGAGCAAGGGTTTCCGCATCGAGCGCACCTGCAGGATATTCAATCAACTGGAATACTCGATTTGTATCGTCCCGTAACCAAAAGTACCAGCGCGATCTTGGGCTTAGCGCATTCTCGACGTCAAAAATCATCGCGGCAATCGGACTCCGAGAATCGGATTTGCGCCAAAAAGTTTGCAAGTCAGCGCACGGATCACCCTGAATTC
>JBEIOW010000101.1:0-6910 GCA_040377385.1 Bacteriovoracaceae bacterium
GAAGCCGATGTGCAGGCGCTGAGCGCCGACTGGCGCGAGCGCTCTAAAATTCCAGCCCACGCCTTCAAAGCAATCGATGCGATGCCGCTCGACTCCCATCCGATGACCCAGTTCGTGATCGGCGTGATGGCGCTCCAGACCGAGTCCATCTTCGCGAAGAAGTACGCTGAAGGCACGAACAAGAAAGATTACTGGAGCCACGCCTACGAAGACTCCATGAACCTCATCGCGCGCCTCCCTGCGATCGCAGCCTACGTCTACCGCCGCAAGTACCAAGGCGGTAAAGACATCGCGTCCGATCCGCATCTGGACTGGGCAGGCAACTTCGCCAAGCTCCTCGGCCACGACAACGACAAGTTCAAAGAGCTCATGCGCCTCTACCTCACGATCCACACGGATCACGAGGGCGGCAACGTCTCCGCGCACACGACGCATCTCGTGGGCTCGGCGCTCTCTGACCCTTACCTCTCCTTTGCGGCGGGCATGAACGGCCTCGCCGGTCCGCTCCACGGATTGGCCAACCAAGAAGTCATCAAGTGGATCTTCGAGATGCAAAAATCGCTCGGCACCGAAACGCCGAACGGTGAGCAGATCGCAGCCTACGTCCAGAAGACGCTTTCCGAAGGTAAAGTCGTTCCCGGCTACGGCCACGCCGTGCTTCGCAAGACCGATCCGCGCTTCACCGCGCAGATGGAGTTCTCCAAGAAGCACATGGCCAACGACCCGCTCTGCAAAACCGTCTGGCAGATCTACGAGACCGTTCCACCGATCCTGCAATCGCTCGGCAAGATCAAGAACCCATGGCCAAACGTCGACGCGCACTCCGGCGCGCTCCTCGTCAATTCCGGCATGAAGGAATACGAGTACTACACCGTGCTGTTCGGCGTGAGCCGCGCGCTCGGCGTGCTCGCGGCCCTCTGCTGGTCCCGTGCGCTCGGGTTCCCAATTGAGCGTCCAAAGTCGGTTACCACGGCCAACGTCAAGGCGTGGCTCAAGGGCGAAGACACGATTTGGGAGTAATTGAACAGGCCGCGCTGAACGCGTTGGAGCAAACCTCCGCACCTAGCCTCGAAAGCCTAGGTTTTCAGCGCGTTTGATCGTTACCTATCGTCCTTTGAGCTCGATTGTGCCACCTTCGGCGCCGAAGGTGCTCGCCTCCGGATGACTGGAAACGCTTCATGCGTGACGAAGCGGTGATGGGCGCGGCAGAGCAGTCGCAGGTTCTGTTCGTCGGTCCTCCCTCCCATCGCGTACGGCTGTCGGTGATCGACTTCTAGGCCGTAGCTTGAGCCGCATCGCTTACCTGTTTTTCTGTCTTGGTAGGTACAGGTCCGGTCCCTTTGAAAGATGGCTCGCCGAAGGGGCGCACCCGGGATTCGTTTCTCCGGATTTTGGGCAGGGGTCTTCTTGAGGGGCGCTTCGATCTTTTGAAGCGTGAGCTTCGCCATCCGGGTCAGAGTTTCTTCGAGTGTGTTCAGACCCCAGAGCTCTTGGATGCGCTTCAGATCCTGGATCAGCTCTTCCTCGGCCAAGAAGCGCACCTCGGTCTGTGTGGCGCTTACAGGTTTCAAGATTTCTTTCCTCGCAAACTCCGGATTCTTGACCGTGAGCACGCGCTCGACTTCGCGCGTGGTGAGGTCTTTGAGTTCCAAGACCAGCGACTTCTTTTCTTCCGGCGTGTAGCTACCCATCCGGAAAAACCTTTGCGCCTGGGTGAGAGTGGTCAGTGAAAGCTCTCCCGATTCAACGGCGGGTTTTAAACTCGGCACATCGCGCACGATGCGCATGGCGGAGATGCGGCGCAAAGCTGCAGGCTCGGAGTAGCCTAAGCACTCCACGGCAAAGACGAGCAGGCTCGAGTACCCCCTCTCCAAATACAGCTTACGCCTTTCGATTTCTTCGAGGCATTCGATCACGCGCGCTGTGGCGGTGGTTTCTTCGGCGACGAGGGTTTGGACACGGGCGAGCAGTTCGGCATCAGAGATTGTCATTCGCTCTGCATACATCGATTTTTCCAGAGCCGAAAAACCGTTCTAAATCGCCCGAGGAGAAGTCGCAGAGAGGTTTTCTCCAAAACCGAGAATACGGAAGAGATCACTCCGCCTGGCGACTCATAAAGCCCAAGGAGCGCTCATTATGGAAAGCGCGCTTTCGTGAAACAGCTTTCTCAAAAAACCCGTCAACACAAAATAGGTGTACTAAAAGCCTTTCCCGCGCCAAAAGTCCGGAATCCGGACCCCAAAACACAGCCCAGATCCCCAAGCTCAACACGCGCTCCAGCATCGCGCGCAATCCACCTTCGGCGCCGAAGGCACCACCCCACCAAGACCAACGCTCAAGCACCCAACCTCGGCGCCAAAGCAACGAGCTGAGCTCTGGCTCTCGTCAACAAGAAGCCAACCGACTCGACCAAACCGTACAGCTGCAAAACAAGAATCAAGGGCAACGCCGGAATCAGAAACCGCATTGCCGCGCCCACCACCAGCTGCCCGGCTAAGATAGCGAGCAATGGCGGTAACAGAAAAAGAGCAACCGATCCTCGACGGAAGCGCGCCACTGCCCAAGCCAGCCCAAGGAAGAATAGTCCCAAACTCAAGAACACCATCGTCCGTCGGGCCGTTTGAAGTTCCAGGCCGAGGAATCGATGAAACCACAACGTCCACTTCGATTCGACGTACCAAACGTCAGGTTCGTATCCGACGAGAAACCACGTCCGAATTCTTAGCAATTCCAGATAAGCCCTCGGCTGTGCGAGCGGGAACTCGAGCCCCTTCGGATAGCCGACTTCGCGATTCATGGGGAAGTTGTAGGGATAGGCGTTAGGATTCAGCGCGAGGTGAAAACTCGGCAGATCCTGGTAAAAAATCACTCGGCCCCGCGAGATTGAATAAGCCGCGTTCCAAGAAATCGCGACGAGCAAGAATCCGAGACCAAAGCCGCGCGCTCGGCGCAGACTACCTGAACCCGGGGCCAGCAGTAGCAAAAGCAGGAATACCGGCGCAATCAGCACGTAGTGCATGCGCACAATCGGGATCAACGCAGTCAGGACGCCCGCTAGGGCCGCCCAGCGGAAAGGACGCATTGAAACACCCGAACGAAGCACACACGCCGTCACGGCGAGAAATCCGAACGCGACCAGGACCTCATACTGCAAGGTCGCACAGAATTTTTGAAAGGCTTCGTTCAGCGACACTAAAGCGACTGCCGTCAGCACTCGCAAGGAGATGGGGGGAGCCGTCGGCCAAAGCAACCGCGCGATCATGAAGACCAGAAGGAGCGAGCCGCACCAAAAAAGGAAATTCAGGACTTTGTAGACCTTCGGCGTGTGGTAGCCGACCGTGCGCTCGAGAAAGGCCATGATCGTCTGCATGGCGACGCTATGCTTGTTGTAGTCCGGAAACAGGGTCGAGACTCCGGCCTTGTTCAGCTCTTGTCCCAGCCATCGATAGCCCCGGGAGTCGATCGTCATCCGAAGCTCGTAGGCATCCTCGTGGAAGTTTTGCGTGAGAATCGTGTCAAGGCAGCGATAGCCTTCATGCGCGATGATCCCGACGAGCAAGACGCCGACTGCCCATCGAAACCATCGAACCCGACGGGAGAAACTCACCGCGTGCCTCCAGCTAGGTAGCACGCTCTTGCCTCCGCAAGCGTTCCATCGCACGCGATTCGCCCTTGATCCATCACCCATCCGCGTTCCAGGTGCGGAGCGAGGAGTTCTGTCGAATGAGAAATCCAGACCAGCGCACCGATCGGGGCTGCGTCAAGGCGGGCGAACCACCTCTCACGAAACCTCACGTCCTCCCCGCCCGAGACTTCATCGAGGATCAGAACCGAGTCCGATCCGAGCGGAAGTTCTAGGATCAGCGAAAGCCAAAGCTTGGCCTGCATTCCGCGACTGAATTCCCGAATGGGCCGCGCGCGACGATCCATCACGCTCGCAAACTCAAGCGCACGCGCTGCAGCCTTGCGCGCTTCGACAGCCGACAAACCGTAAACTTGTGCCAAAAACGTTGTATTCTCCTCGGCCGTCAGCTCCGGGAGCGCCCAAGCGGCTGGTCCGAGCAGTGGAACGATCGCGGTGGAGGACCGCTTCTCGATCAATCCGCGATCAGGTGGGATCATGCCGGTTAGACAGCGAGCAAGCGTGGTTTTACCCGCTCCGTTCGCCCCCAAGAGGAGAATCCGGTCCCCTCTGCGGACCTCGAGGTCTAGCTCAGACAAAACCGGCGTCCACTGACGCGAACTCAACCCTTTGCCAGGACTCAACCACCTCACGAACTCGTCGCGCCAGGAGGTGCCATGCACCGGTGCACTCGGATATCGGAGGCAGACTCCGCTCGCCTTCAATAGAACCGGATTAGGCGGAAGCATAGACCTGCTTTCTCACCTTGGCCCAGAGAGGGAACGCACCGGCGGCAAGGACGATGATGAGTCCCACGGCGATCGCGAAGTTCATTCCGTAGTCGCCCCGAAGCGGTTCATAGATCGCTGAGCGGATCGGGAGAATGAGACGGTAGATCGGATTCCAATCCAACCCTCCTCGCCACTGCTCCGGCACCGTCTCTTCGGGATAGAAAATCGGCGTCAGAAAGTAGAGCAGGCTCATCACGAACGATGCGACAAACCGCGTATCTCGAAGAAAAATCTGGAATGAGGCTAAGAGGATCAGCAGTGGAATCAATGCCGCAGTCAGGAGTGCGATCGCGGGAACGAGCAATACGACGCGAACCACCGCCTCCTGGAGACCGTTCGCCGTCAGGAGCGTCAAAGCCAATAGCGGGATGGATGAGCAAAGGGCGTTACCTAAAACCGAACTTGCCACCCCCGCGAGCGGATGAAGGGGCGTCGCGCGAAAGAACGGGGCCTGCAAGGAGAGACTTGCGATGCCCATTTCGAAAGTCTGTGAGATCCAGATCCAGGGAAGCAGCGCGGAGAAAAGAAAGGACGAATAGTCTACAACCGGTACATCCAGCACTCGGCGATAAGCCCAGATCTGCACCGCGAATGCGAGCAGAGGAAAAGCAAACACCCAGAAAGCGCCCGCGAGGGTTCCGCGAAAACGGGAACGGATACTCACCGAAGTCAGCGCGAAAGTCTGGCGCATGAATCCAACCGAAGCCAAACCAGGAACCGCTCCCCTGGTCGTGCCCTCGGTCTTCACTAGAAAACTCATGGGATCAGTCTACTCAGGAGACGATCGGCTGCCGAGCAAGATCGCACCGGCCGACTCCACTTTCCTCGACCTCCGCTGGTACTCCGACGCCCTCCGCGTGCCTTCGAGATAGGCCGATCCGCCGCTCAGCTCAAGAAATGCGGGCGCTTCCTGCTCAGGAACAAAATTCGCCGCAAAGGTTTGGAACTCGGGCAGTCGATGAAGGGGATCACGCCGCAAATCCCGGTGCAAAAGGCGAGGCAGGTAGATTTCCAGGAAGTCCGTCGCCAGCTGACGGGTGCGAAGGCGACGAATCTCTTCACACGGAACGAAAAGAGGATGCACTCGTCCGGGATCGTAGACACCGTCTTGGGCGCGAAGCTCGGGTTCGCGCGGGTCAAACTCTCCAAGGCCCATGCATTGCGCGAACAGGATCGCCGGAGTCGCAAAAAAACACGAGACTCCTGCGCGTTGAAGCCCGCCGAGCTCCTGCCTCAAGGCGGCCTCATTCCTCACTAAAGCGGCGCGATCGGAGCGAGGATCCACGATCACCGCCAGACGAACGGGACGCCAGAAGGTGCTGGTCCTAAAGAGCACGCAACTTGCTTCGCTCGGCAAGAGCCTTTCGATCGTACGAATCCGGTCTCGCCACTCCTGTACGACCCAATCCGGAAACTCAGCCCGATTGGATTCTCCGAGATCGAGACTCACGCCAGCCGGCGGGCGATAAGCCTTGCACCACCGGTCGTAGCGATCCACGAGAGGAAACAGTCCCGCTAGGCCAGCCGAAATCTCTGGTTCGGGTCCGAGATCGCCCCCGGAAAAGAGATCAAAGAAGGCGTTCAAGTCCATTCTGTATCGGCTCATTCCTAGCTGAGTCAGCGTGCCTGAGCGAATGGGAGGCTGATTCCAGATCTGTCCCTGCATGACTTCATTCAGCTTGAAGTCGACGATACGAGTGGCGGGTTGGGAGAAGCCAGGTAATGCGGAAAGTGGGTTCGGCATTCGCGACCGAAGCTCACGAATCCTCGACGTGCCCACGACCGCAACCCAGTTTTCCGCCTGCGAAAGGAAGGCGCTCGCGGGCCCGTCCCATCGACAATGGTCGTCAAAGTCCTCGAGTCGTGCGAGGCGCAGCTCCCAATGAGAGGAAAGAAGCGGGAACGCGGATCGCAACGCGTCGTAGCGCATCCAAAACTGCTGGAGAAATTCAACCGGGTCGACGCCCTTCCTAAAGTCGGTGAAGAAGAACGGATCCACATCGCTCCGTCCCCAAACCCAATGGGTGTGCTTAACGCAAACGGCATGAATCCCGCGATCTAGCCGAGAAAGGCCAAAAACCCGCAACGCGGAGACTGCCGAAGAATAGTACGGCTTCAGGAGGCGCGCGACGCGCGGATGCGAATCCAGCCATGGGCGCAGTCGGCGAGCAATGCTAACGGAGGCCGAAACCATACACCCAGCATACAATGAGACGTGGCCTGAGACGAAGGTGCACGCTAAGCTGAACTCAGAATCCCATGCTGAATGGAAATTGGCTTCTCACTCTCCACTTCCTTCTTCTCTGCGGGATGATCCCGTATGGGCTCAATACGATCTATTTGACGTGGGTTCACCTGAAGAGCCGATCGCGGGACGAATCTTTGCCCAGCTTCCGAGCGCTGCCCCGCGTCCTGATTCAACTTCCGGTCTACAATGAGCCTGCGGTCATTCGGCGCCTGCTGGATGCGGTGGAGAACATCGGTTATCCCACCGAGC